>JALZUY010000289.1 GCA_023301395.1 Nonlabens sp. | reverse complement strand
TAAAGAAGTACTTCTTTAAATTAACTCCAGCAGACTCATTAAAAACACTAGCATCATAGATAGAATCTATATATTCTGAGTAGGTATCTCTAGTTAAGGTTTTAAGTGTGTAAAATTGATGTTTATTATCAAAAGAGGACTTAATAAAAGGTTTGCTCTCATCTATTAAATCATCAATTGTCTCACAATAAAATTCTTGAAACTTTGATGGATAGATCTTATTGTTAAGCTTGTAGTCAAACACATTGTGTGAGAAGAACATTGCAGCTCTATTTGCAGTTTCTATATCTTTTTCAAATCGCTCGTCATTATAAGTTTGATCTATATAGGTTTTAAGACCTGTTTGAAAAGAGAAATAGAAGCTTATAGAAATAAAAATAATAAGAAAATAAGCTCCAAATTGCTTTACAAGATCCCAAGCTCTTGTCGGGTAAAAGCTTTTAAATGCATTATTCTTAAACATCATTATAAGCCAAAAAACAATCATCAAAATTGACATAATGATGGAAATAAAAATACCACCACTTTTGAAGAAAATATCTTCTGCCCTATAGCTTTGTAAAGACTCAGGATTTGATAGCGATAAAAATCCATAGATAAAAAACAACAGGTGTAATCCTATCGCAATTGCAAGCATCCACAACAGTTTTGTATTCCATATAATAGGATAGCGTTCTAATAAATATTGATTTGTTTTATTTATAAAATTATTCATTTGATGCTGGAGTTATGAGATAAAGAAACGGCGAGTAGATGTAGAGATGTTACGCAAGTAAGTAACCGGTATTTGATAATGTCCTAGAGCAGTCATGACCTGATGAAACTCTACATGAGGTTCAAAATATGCCATAAAAACACCACCATTAAATATAAGTTTCTCCATTTTCATAGATTCAAATACAGTCACTAACTCTTCACGTGTTGCCGTTGTGTCCAGTTCAATAATGAGCTGTTGCGCTGCACCTGCCTCATCAACGCTGTTGTCTGTGTATTGTCCATTTTTAAGGAAAATCACTTTGTCAGACACTTTTTCTACCTCATAAAGCTGTTGAGAACTCAATATCAAAGCAATAGGGTTATTTACAGAGCTACATATAGATTTCAAATCCTCAAGTATTACCTGTTGTGCAAGTACGTCCAGATTTGCCAGTGGCTCATCAAGTAACAACAATTCAGGCTGTCTCAAAAGTGTTCTCGCTAGTTCAAACCTCATCTTATAACCAGACGATAATTCACTCCATTTTAAATGCTTGTATTTCCACAAACCCAATCGAGCAATCATCATAAGTACTCTAGTCTCATTCTCGACAGCTGGAATGCCGTAACTGGATAACACAAATTTTAAATTATCCTTTAAACTACCATACCATGTTGCAGTACGTTGCGGTATATAAATTAACTGAGTACGTAATTTATAGTCGTTCTCTATTTGATTATTGAATAGATAATTGATGGTTCCTTGTGACGGCGCAAGCTCTTTTGCAAGAATTCTAAGTAAGGTTGTTTTTCCGTTTCCGTTTTCACCTACTAGTCCATAAATGGTTCCTTTTTTAATCGATAAAGAAACTGGCCCTAGTTTGAAACCGTTTCTATTGTAGGTTTTAGTAATCTCAACAGCATCAATTACCGCATTTGTAGTGTCATTCTCTGTAACTACTTGACTTCTTAAATTCTCTATAATGGACTGTGACTTTTCAATAAGTCCTTCCACATCATCGGGATGATTTTCTTTCCAGTCAGTAAGTGAAATTACCTGATTGTAGATACTCATATCTTGAGTATCCATGGCACAATCCATCAATTTGCGATAGCCCAGCACGACATCTTTACTATTAAAAAAGTCCTGGACTTCTTTTATTCTAGATTGAAATAATGACATAAAAAAAGTGTGATTTTAATAAGTATGAGAAGATGTGATTGTTACGCTTTCGCGAAAGCGTATCCTATACCATCCATTTCCTAACGGTATTACCCGTAAAGTATGATATAAATAAGAACACGATTCCTACAATCGGTAAGATATATCCACCATCCATGTGATCTATATGTGCGCCCATTGCTAGAATCATATCAAAGAAAATACCGGCATAAGCCCATTCTGTTAACCAGCGATTGCCACGCCATAAAATCATAGCAACTCCTATAACTTTTAAAGTCGCCAGCGGATAAACAATCCAAACAGGAAATCCAAGTATTTCAAAAAAACCAGTAACCATAGAATATTGAGTAAAATACATAGTCGCTGACCATAGCATTAATGCACAAAATAATCCGGTTGAAATCCAATATATATATTTCATAATAAAGTGTTTAATTATTCAAAACGAGATTCGACAATTTGCATAAAGCGCTCTTCGTAAGTCTCTTTACCATCCCAATTATTATAGTCAGGTTTTACCATAGAGAAAATAAAGTTCTGAGCATCTATTTTACTTTCCATAGTATTCAACTGCGATAAAACACGGTTATAATCCTGATCGCTTCCATTAAAAAGATGCTTTATAAATCCTAGTCGATCGTTCATTCCTATTTTCAATCCAGCCTTCATGCGATCGTTAATCGATTGCGGCTTATCAGACTGGTTATTTACCTTACGCTCAAACTCTGGCATGTTTTCATATCCAGCAGTAAGGTCTTCCATGTCATTTTTCTCATAAGTAGACTTAGGAAAGTCGATTGCAATCTCTTCCTCTGGGAATTCATCAACCATTTTACTGATTGTAGAAATTCCAGGAAGTTCGATTTCTTCCCTTAAATCATCCTCTGCTGGTACAAATAAGTTACTCAAATCTGGATTTGAAAAAGTCTCATCGGCAGTTGATTTTGCTGTTTCCATAACTTGTTCTACTTCTTGAGTAACACTTTCAACATCTACTTGTGCCGCATTATAAGCTTGTTCTAGTTTTTCTTGTACTTGAGCAGTACCTGCCGTAGGTTGCACATCACCAAAGTGCTTCTCAGTAAAAGAAAGTATAGTCAATTTTTCATAAAGTTCCTTTGCCACCGACTGTAATTCCATGATATCTTCCTTATTCTTCATTTGTAGAATACGGTGTGCAAGACTAGTAAGGTCTGCTGCTATTTTCTTTTTCATAATGATTTAATATGCCGCTGGTTTTATTGTATTTTTGAAACTGATTTTGCGAGAATCGCAGTCTCTATTTTTAATGCCTGTAAATTACAAAATGTTTCTAGAAAACACGGTGAATCATAAAGAGCAATTCGGCTGGATCGAAGTGATTTGCGGTTCCATGTTCTCTGGAAAGACAGAGGAATTGATACGCAGACTCAAAAGAGCCCAATTTGCACAGCAAAAAGTAGAGATTTTCAAACCTGCTATAGACGTGCGCTATGATGAAGAGAAGGTAGTCTCGCATGATTCAAACATGATTCAAAGCACTCCAGTACCTGCCGCTGCAAATATTCCACTTCTCGCTGCAGATTGTCAAGTCGTAGGTATAGATGAGGCTCAGTTTTTTGATGATGAAATTGTTACTGTATGCAATGATCTTGCAAACCGTGGAATAAGAGTAATTGTTGCAGGACTAGATATGGATTTTAAAGGAAATCCCTTTGGTCCTATGCCAGCATTAATGGCAACCGCAGAGTATGTTACTAAAGTACACGCCGTTTGCACCAGGACAGGAAACCTTGCCCAATTCAGTTATCGTAAAAATGAAAACGACAAAGTTGTCATGCTAGGTGAACAACAAGAATACGAACCATTGAGTCGTGGCGCTTACTATAAAGCAATGCTAGAACAAAAAGTGAATAAACTGGATGTTCAAGAAGCAGAACAGTTATCCTCAAAAAAAGAATCTTAATGTCGTTACAAGGAACTAGATTAGAAGTAGACCTTGGCGCGCTAGAACATAATTATCGCTTTTTAAAAAGCAAGCTCAAGCCTGGTGTGAAATTCATGGCCGTTGTAAAGGCAAACGCTTATGGCCATGGAGCTATTCCTATCGCTCAAAAATTACAAGGTTTAAATGTAGATTATTTTGCAGTCGCTTATATGGATGAAGCTGTAGAACTGCGCGACAATAATATCACTAAACCTATACTAGTGTTACACGCCCAATTTTTTAATTTAGAAACCTGCATCGAGAGATATGTAGAACCAGTAATTTATAGCGTGGAAATGCTGGATGCTTTTATCGCTATTGCAAAAACAAAACAACAACAATCTTATCCCATCCATCTAGAATTCAATACTGGATTAAATCGCATAGGTATAGATATAGATGATCTAGAAGAGGTGATTTCTAAAGTAAGTTCAAATCCTTCAATTAAAGTACGTGGATTACAATCACATCTTGCAGCTAGTGAAGATTTAAATGAAAAGGAATTTACAGAGTCTCAAATTCAAGCTTTTGAAAAGATTAACAATAAACTACAAGAGGTAATTCCATATCCATTTCTCAAACATAAAACAAATACTAGTGGAATATTAAATTACAGTGACGCCCATTTTTCAATGGTGCGCTCAGGAATAGGACTATATGGTTATGGTAATGATTCTAGATTTGATAATGATCTAAAGCCTATCGCTTCTTTAAAATCTACGGTTTCTCAAACTCGATGGATAGAAACAGGAGAAAGTCTGAGTTATAATCGCTCGTTTATTGCTCAAAAACGAACTCAATATGCGGTTATCGCATTAGGTCATGGTGATGGAATCAATCGCATTTATGGTTATGGCAAGGCAAGTGTTCTTATAAATGATAAAGAAGCTCCTACTTTAGGTATTATATGTATGGATATGTTTATGGTTGATGTAACTGACATAGATTGTAAAGCTGGAGATGAAGTCATTATTTTCAATAAAAATCTATCAGCAGGACACATGGCAGAGAAAGCTGGGACCATTTCCTACGAGATTCTTGCTGGAATTCAAAAGCGAGTACCTCGTTACTACTTAAGCTAAGCTTTTTATCGTTATTAAGTGCTGATTGTCGTTGTTAAATTGTGCTTACAAAAATTCATTAGATAATTTTTAACATATTCAACGTAGTATTTATAAATTGCAGTTCATTAACCATAAATAATTTAAACATGTTAAAAGAATTTAAAGATTTCATAATGACGGGTAACGTCATTGACTTTGCAGTAGCTGTAATCATGGCTGGTGCTTTAGGAGCAGTAATTAAAGGATTTGTAGATAATATCGCTATGCCGTTTGTAGGGCATTTTTCAGGTGGTATCGATTTTGCAGATTTACATATTGCAATGGATGGTAACGATTATAAAACTGTAGAATTAGCTAAAGAAGCTGGTGGTGCAGTAATCTCTTACGGTGCGTGGATCAACACGATCATTAGTTTAATCATCATTGGTTTTGTAATGTTCCTTATTGTAAAAGCTTACAATAAAACAAAAGCTCCAGAGCCAGAAGCTGCTCCAGCTGGACCATCTCAAGAAGATCTTCTTGCTGAAATCCGTGATGCTATAAAAGCTCAAAAATAATAAGCTATTTAATTAAGTAGTTTTTTAAAGCCGTTCTATTCAGTTAGAACGGCTTTTTTATTGGCTCTTTTTGAAAAATTTAGGAGACTTCTAGATAATAGAATATATTTTTACATCCTTAAAATATTTTTCATGAAAATAGCAGTAGTAGGTGTTACCGGTATGGTAGGCCAGGTCATGTTGCAAGTTCTAGCAGAACGCAACCTTAATGTTTCAACTCTCATTCCAGTAGCCTCAGAGAAATCTGTAGGAACTGAAATCACTTTTAAGAGTAAACAGCATAAGGTAGTGAGCATGAAACAAGCTATTGAAATGAAACCAGACATTGCTTTGTTTTCGGCAGGTGGATCTGTGAGTATAGAGTTTGCTCCACAATTTGCTGCAGTAGGAACAACCGTTATTGATAATTCTAGCGCTTTCCGTATGGATAGGGATAAGAGACTGGTCGTACCAGAAATCAACGCGAGTTCATTAACTAGAGAAGATAAAATCATTGCAAATCCCAATTGCTCTACTATTCAATTAGTAATGGCTTTATCGCCACTTCATAAAAAATATAGAATTAAAAGATTGATTGTTTCTACCTATCAATCCATTACTGGGACTGGTGTAAAAGCAGTAAAACAATTAGAAAACGAGTTTAATGGTGTGAAAGGTGAGATGGCATATCCATACCAAATTCATAAGAACGCTATTCCACATTGTGATGTCTTCGAAGAAAATGGATATACTAAGGAAGAGCTCAAGCTCATAAGAGAAACTCAAAAAATTCTTGACGATCGCACAATTGCTGTAACAGCAACTGCCGTGCGTATTCCTGTAGTAGGCGGACACTCAGAGTCTGTAAACCTTGAGTTTGAAAAAGAGTTTGATGAAAATGAAGTACGTAGAATCCTAGCAACTACAGATGGTATAACCGTTCAAGATAATGTAGACGTCAACTTGTATCCTATGCCGCTTATGGCCCATGGAAAAGATGACGTTTTTGTAGGTCGCATAAGAAGAGATCACTCTCGTGAAAATGCCTTAAATATGTGGATTGTATCTGACAACTTACGCAAAGGAGCTGCTACAAATGCAGTTCAAATTGCTGAGTATTTGATTGGTAATAATCTTGTAGGTTAATATTAACCTACTTACTAAGATAAGTTTAACCTCATAACTAACCACTTTTAACTAACTTTACGCTAGTTAAAAGTGGTTTTCTTATGGTATTACGTTTACTCATTCTATTCCTATTTATAACGGTAAGTTCTCAAGCACAGTTCTGGACAGAGAATGCATCAAGTTTTCCATTAACCTCAACAGGTCTTTCAAAAATTCATATTGTAGATGATAACGTAGCCTGGGCAACTGGTTATGATGGAGTCAATCCTAACCTTAACGTACAGCGTTTTTCTAGCACTAGTGATGCTGGTGCCACATGGACTGCTGGAAACATAGATGTAGGTAATAGCGCTCTGGGAATTTCAAATATATCAGGAGTTAGTGCGACTACGGCTTATGTCGCAGTATATCCTACTGCCGCTGGACAACAAGGTGGCGTGTGGCAAACCACAGATACTGGAGCAAATTGGACTCGTCAAACTGGCGCTGCTTTCAATAGCGCAGCTAGTTTTGCTAACATTGTTCACTTTTTTAATGCAAATGATGGAGTTGCGATAGGTGATCCGGCCAGTGGTTTCTGGGAAATATATGTTACTACAAATGGTGGAGCAAGTTACACAAGAATGCCCAGTGCAAATATTCCTGCACCAGTAACAAACGAGGTAGGTTACCTAGCTCAATATACATATTTAGGGAATAATATATGGTTTACTACAAGCGCAGGAAGAGTATATCACTCTGCAGATAAAGGAATTAACTGGTCTGTATTCCAGTCGCCGTTGAGCGATTTTGGAGGAACGGCGTTAAGTGGTGATATTACTTTTAGTACCGCAAGTAAAGGACTCATTCAAGATAATTCTGGTAATTTATTCATTACACAAAACGCTGGTGCCACATGGAATACGGTAACTATCTCAGGTACTGGGTTCCCATACGGTGGTGCTATCGCATATGTTCCTGGATCTAATCGTGTAGTGAGTACTGGTGGTGATACTACATTTGCTGGCACATCCTTCTCTACTGATAATGGCACAACATGGACAAATGTGAGTACAGACCAACATGTAGATGTTGCCTTTCTCGATGAAAATACCGGTTACAGTGGAGGATTCAGTACAATAAGTACTCAAGATGGTGTTTTTGTTTATAGTGATAGCGTCTTATCAACTTATGATAATCTAGCTACTCAAGGTTTTTCTATCTACCCAAATCCAACTACAGATTTCATAAATGTTTTAAGTAATAATCCCATAGAAAAAGTAGCCATTTATGATCTTAATGGTAGACTTTTAATGAGTCCTATAAAGACAGGTTTCATAAACGTCTCAAGTCTATCCACAGGTGCTTATTTATTAAAAGTAAGTTCAAATGGTACTACAAACACGCAACAACTTTTAAAAAACTAACTCATGAAAAAAATAATATTTGCAGCCACAGCTCTAGTAGTCCTGGCATCATGTGATAATAAAAAAGAAGATTCAAATCTAATGGCAGTAACATATCCCACTACACAGGCTAGTGAACACGTTGACAATTATCATGGTACAAATGTTCCAGATCCTTACCGCTGGTTAGAAGATGACCGCAGTGAAGAAACTGGTGAATGGGTGAAATCTCAAAACAAGGTTACTAACGGTTATTTGGATCAAATACGCTTCCGCGAAAGCGTAAAAAACCGTCTCACAGAATTATGGAACTATGAGAAAATAGGAGCGCCGTTTATAGAAGGTGATTATTCTTATTTCTACAAAAATGATGGCCTGCAAAATCAATATGTCATCTATCGTTACCCTACCGATGGTGATATGAAAGATGCTACCATATTTCTAGATCCTAACTCTTTCTCTGAAGATGGAACAACCTCTCTAGGAGGAACTTCTTTTACTAAAGATGGATCTCTATTTGCTTATGCAATCTCAGAAGGTGGAAGTGACTGGAGAAAAGTGATTGTGCTCAATACTAAAGATTTAACTCAAGTAGGTGATACTATAAAAGATGTGAAATTCTCTGGAATGTCATGGAGAGGAAACGATGGATTCTATTACTCCAGCTATGATAAACCTACTGGTAGTGAATTAAGCGCCATGACTGACCAGCACAAGTTATATTACCACAAGTTAGGAACTCCACAGAGCGCAGATCAAGTAATATTCGGTGGTACACCAGAACAAAAATATCGTTATGTAGGTGGTGGAGTTACAAATGATCAAAATTACCTAGTAATTTCTGCAAGCACTTCAACAAATGGAGGGAAAATGTTTATGAAAGAATTAAACAATCCAAATACGCCATTAGTTACCGTGCTTGATAACTTTGATACCAATACGTATTTACTACACAACGAAGGTTCAAAATTATGGCTCGTAACAGATCATAAGGCACCTAATCAGCGTATCGTTACGACTGACTTTTCAAAACCTACTCAAGAAACATGGGTAGATGTAATTCCTGAGACACAAAATGTACTTTCTCCATCCACTGGTGGTGGATATATCTTTGCAAAGTATATGGTAGATGCGGTATCAAAAATCCAGCAATATAACTATGATGGAACGCTAGTGCGCGATGTGAAATTACCAGGAATAGGAAATGTAAGTGGTTTTGGGGCTAAGAAAGATGATAAAACACTTTACTACACCTTTACAAATTACACGACTCCAGGAAGCACTTATTTATATGACATTGAAAAAGGAACGTCAGAATTGTACCGCAAAGCTGCGGTAAAATTCAATAGCGATGACTATGAGTCTAATCAAGTATTTTATACATCTAAGGATGGAACAAAAATCCCAATGATCATCTCCCATAAAAAAGGATTGCCACTAGATGGTAAAAACCCAACTATTCTTTACGGTTATGGTGGTTTTAATATCTCTTTAAATCCTG
Organism: Nonlabens sp.; assembly: GCA_023301395.1. Taxonomy (GTDB): domain Bacteria; phylum Bacteroidota; class Bacteroidia; order Flavobacteriales; family Flavobacteriaceae; genus Nonlabens. The sequence continues at coordinate 6,705 of JALZUY010000289.1, read as the reverse complement.
GTTTTTCTGTTTCAAGAGCAGCTTGGATGGAAATGGGTGGTATTTATGCCGTAGCAAACTTGCGTGGTGGTGGAGAATACGGTAAAAAATGGCACGATGCAGGTACTAAAATGCAAAAACAAAACGTGTTTGACGATTTCATCGCAGCTGGAGAATGGTTAAAAGATGAAAAATATACATCTACTAAATATCTTGCTATTCAAGGTGGATCAAACGGTGGACTTCTTGTAGGTGCAACTATGACACAGAGACCAGATCTTGCTGGAGTGGCCTTTCCTGCAGTAGGCGTACTAGACATGCTACGTTATAATAAGTTTACTGCTGGTGCAGGATGGGCTTATGACTATGGAACTGCTGAGGATAGTCCAGAAATGTTTGAATACTTGAAAGGATACTCTCCATTACACAACATTAAAGAAGGTGTTTCTTATCCGGCGACTATGGTAACTACTGGTGATCATGATGATCGTGTGGTTCCTGCTCACTCTTTCAAATTTGCTGCAGAGTTACAGTCTAAACAAGCTGGAGATGCTCCTGCCTTAATCCGTATCGAGACTGATGCTGGTCACGGCGCTGGAAAATCAACAGCTCAGGTGATTCAAGAGCAAACAGACGTTTACAGTTTTGCTCTTTTCAACATGGGATTTGAAGAACTTCCAAAAGTAAATGAACGTGTAAAAATGTAATTTATCGCTCAAGCGAAAAGATAATTCTCAAAACCCATGTGAATCACATGGGTTTTTTAGTTTCTAGCAAATACCTTTGTACCATGCTCCTATTAAAAGACATTCAGTTTTCTTATGCTCAAAATAAAACCTTGTGCAACATTAATTTAAAACTTGAACAAGGAACTCATGTTGCACTTATAGGAGAAAGTGGTTGTGGTAAAAGCACCCTACTTAACCTCATCTATGGATTATTACAAGAAGAAGATGGAATTATATCATATAATAATGAAGTCTTAGAAGGAGCAGATTCACATCTTGTCCCAGGTCACCCAATGATGAAATATGTGCCGCAAGAATTTGATTTAATGCCATTTACTACGGTTTTTGAAAACGTAGGTGAGCATCTTTCTATTCAAATAGATGATCGAAGAACACGTATTTTAGAATTGCTCGAAGTAGTCGATATGAGCGATTGTAAAGATCGCAAGGTAAAAACATTAAGCGGTGGACAAAAACAGCGTGTAGCTATCGCAAAAGCGCTTGCTCAACAACCTCATGTATTGTTACTCGATGAACCGTTTTCTAACATTGATAATTTTAGAAAAAATGACTTAAGACGCAGTCTATTTTCTTATCTCAAAAAAGAAAATATTACTTGTCTTGTTGCCACACATGATAAAGATGATGTGCTACCATTTACTCAAGAGACTATTATCATGCGCGATGGTCAAATCTTAGACCATAGAAAAACTATTGATTGTTATGGGCAGCCGTTGAATAAATACACTGCTTCTTTGTTCAATGAAGTAAATGTAATTCCTTTGGAATGGTTTGGAAACACAAAAGAAATACTCTGTTATCCAGAACAACTTCAAATCAGTAAAAAAGGTGTTAAGGCCATAGTTTCAAATTCCTATTTCAAAGGAAAAGATTATTTAATAGAAGCTAGATATCAAAATCAAAGTTTGTTTTTTAATGCTGTAAAGGCTTTTGAAGTAGGAGAAAAGGTGGTGTTGGGTTTAGTGAGGTAAAACAAGTAGAAACTAAGCAGGTTCGTTTTATGCGCTGCATTTGAAAACGTTAGTTTGCAGTTGGTTTTTAGTTTGTGAGCTGTGAGTACTTGAGAATGATTTTATACAAGTCATTACGAGAAGCGACAGCGACGAAGTAATCTACTACTGGTTATGGAATACTATAGATATTACTAGCAAGAACAGTTTCCGCATCAAGTGCGGAAATTCAGTTTTCAAACTGACTGTAGACTAAATGACACAAGACTTTAATAAACAACTCATCTTAAAAATTCTACAACTCAGTAAGCGTGAATAGTTCTCACTCCTAATTCATAGCATGTTTGTATCATCAAACCATGCACTATGAAAACTTTACTTACTTCAATAGCTTTACTTTTCACACTTATTTCCATTGGTCAAACCACTATAAGCGGTCAAGTGCTTGATGAAAAAGAGGTTCCTGTTCTAGGAGCAAACATATATCTTCAAGGAACTTATGATGGAACGACTACAGACATAGATGGGAAGTTCTCTTTTGAAACTACCGAGACTTCTTATGCTACTTTGGTGGCAAGTTTTGTAGGTTATGAAGATTTTCAACAGCAAGCTTTGGTTGGAGATATGAAGGGTCTAAAAATACGCTTCCGCGAAAGCGTTAACAGTCTCAACTCTGTAATTCTTAATGCAGGTACATTGAGTGCTGGAGATAGTTCCAAAGCGAGCGCCTTAAAACCACTTGATATAGTAACAACTGCTGGTGCAGTAGGAGATTTTGTAGGTGCATTACAGACTTTACCAGGAACAAGCGCAAATCCAGACGATGGGCGCCTTTTTGTACGTGGAGGAAGCGGTGATGAAACTCAAATATTTATAGACAACAATCGTGTGTTCCGTCCTTTTTTACCAGTAACTGGAAATATACCTACTCGTGGTAGGTTCTCACCATTTCTATTTGATGGGATTTCTTTTTCTACCGGTGGATATAGCGCTGAGTACGGTGATGCCTTATCAAGTGTATTACTACTCAATACAACAGATCTTCCTGTCGAAGAAAAAACCGATCTTCAAATAATGAGCGTAGGTGGTGGAATAGGAAATACACAAATCTGGGGTAAAAACAGTGTGAGTGTAAATGCGACATATTACAGTCTTGGTCCATATAATGATCTTATCCCACAGAATAATCAATTTGAAGATCCTTATGAATTAGTAAGTGGTGAGGCTGTTTATAGACATGAATTTGAAAAAGGGCTCTTTAAGGCTTACAGTGCTTATTCTTATAGCAACTTTAGTATTATACAGGAAGATATTAATGTAGAAGATGGGTTTTTCTTAGGGCTTAAAAACGGGAATTATTACGGGAATTTAAATTATGATGGTCGGCTTTCAAACGACTGGAGCATTGAAACTGGATTAAGTCTTGCTCACGATCGCAATGATTTAAGAGTCGCGACTACTGGTATAGACACCCGTGAAAATGCGTTACATGCAAAAATTAAATTACGTAAACGCTATAACAACTACTTTAAAATCAATTATGGAGTAGAACAATTTCTAGTAAACTATAAAGAAACCGTTCAATCTAGTGATGAGACTTTCAACACATCAACCAGCCCATCAAATACAGGAGCATTCACTGAGGCCGAAGTTTTTGTTTCTAAAGACCTCGCTTTTAAAGCAGGCATACGTGCAGATTATTATGGGCTGAGTGACGAGTTTTTAGTCTCTCCTAGATTAAGCGCTGCGATAAGTGTTTCAAAAAACTGGCAAGCATCGCTAGCTTATGGACAGTTCTATCAACAATCACAGAACAATGTACTTCAATATGATGAAAAACTAGCTCCAGAAAGTGCAGAACATTATATCCTTAATTTTTTATTCCAAAAAGACGGCCGCATGTTACGCGCCGAAACTTATTATAAAAATTATTCTAGTCTATTAACTTACGATACAGAAAGACCTCTATTTGATAGTAACTATGGAATTAATGGAGATGGTTATGCTGCAGGATTTGATTTGTTTTGGAGAGATGAAACAAGTGTGAAAAATCTAGATTACTGGATAAGCTATTCATACTTAGATACAGAGCGTAAGTATCGCAATTTTGAAACCAATGCAACACCTAATTTTGCCAGTAAGCACAATTTAAGCATAGTCGGGAAGTACTGGTTAGAAGATTGGAAATCACAAATAGGTCTTACCTATAATTATACGAGCGGTAGAACTTTTACAGACCCTAATCAAGCAGGATTCCTTAATGATAAAACGAGCTCTTTTCAAAGCTTGAACTTGAATTGGGCTTACCTTATTGACCAGCAAAAAATAGTTTTCCTGTCTGTAACAAATGTACTGGGTAGAGATAATGTATTCAACTATCAATACAGCAATACGGCAAACTCCAAGGGGAATTTTGATCGTAGAGCGATAGGTCAAGCTGCAGATCGATTCATTTTCGTTGGATTCTTCTGGACACTAGGTGGTACTGATAATCAGTTAGATAATTTATAATCCATCATTTTCAACAACTCAGGATTGAAAATATACAGTTGGGATTGTTCCGCTTTCGCGAAAGTCTAAATCACAACATCTTTACACTATCAATAACAATTAAAACTAAAATTATGAAAACCATATCTACCATCATCATCTTACTAATTAGTATTTCAATTAACGCACAATCAAGTTATGAAAAAGCCATGCTTAAAGGAATGGAGCTTATGAAAACAAATCCACTTGCTGCCTCACAACAATTTGAAAGAGTCGCTGCTGCAGAATCCGATCAATGGGAACCGGCTTACTACGTGGCATTTTGTAACATCAATAGTTCATTTGGACAACACTCTAAGGATAAAACGGTCCTATACATGAAAAAAGCACAAGATTACATTAATGATGCTCAAGTCATTTCTCCAAACAATCCAGAAATCATGATTTTGCAAGGTCGTTTAAATACAGCATGGATTACTTATGACTCGAGTACTTATGGGATGAAACTATCTGGACCTACAACTGCTATTTATGAAAAAGCACAGAAAATGGCTCCAGAAAATCCAAGAGTAATATTCTCAAGGGCAGAATGGTTAATTGGAAGTGCTCGTTTCTTTGGAAAAGATGTCACTCCTTATTGTGGCCTTATTGATAAAGCAATTTTACTATTTGGAAAAGAAGAAGTAACAGGTTTTACTCCTTCTTGGGGATATAAAAATGCTATTGAAGTACAAACTAATCTCTGTAAAAAAGAATAAATATTTGAATTAGCCTTCAAAAAAAGCCCTTATCGTAGTTTACGATAAGGGCTTTTTACATTTTCAATAGGTATTAATCTCTAAGAGGTTCCATTTCAAAATCATCCATGAAAGCAGTAGTATAGTTACCAGCTACATAATCTGGATGATCCATTAACTGTCTATGGAAAGGTATCGTCGTTTTAATACCTTCTATCACAAACTCATCTAGAGCACGTTTCATTTTATCTATCGCTTCCTGACGTGTACGCGCAGTTGTTATCAACTTTGCAATCATAGAATCATAGTTAGGCGGGATAGAATATCCTGCATAAACATGCGTATCTAATCGTACTCCATGACCACCTGGTGCATGTAGGGTTGTTATTTTTCCTGGTGATGGACGGAAACCGTGATAAGGATCTTCAGCATTAATACGGCACTCAATAGAATGCAACGTAGGCTCATAATTCTTTCCCGAAATCTTAACTCCTGCAGCAACAAGTATTTGTTCTCTAATCAGATCAAAATCAATTACCTGCTCAGTAATAGGGTGCTCAACCTGGATACGTGTATTCATCTCCATAAAGAAGAAATTACGATGTTTATCCACAAGGAATTCTACCGTTCCTGCACCTTCATACTTAATATATTCAGCAGCTTTTACAGCAGCTTCTCCCATATCCTTACGCAACTTTTTAGTCATGAAAGGAGAAGGAACTTCTTCAGTTAATTTCTGGTGACGACGCTGTACAGAACAATCACGTTCACTTAAGTGACATGCTTTTCCATAAGAATCACCTACAATTTGAATTTCAATATGACGTGGCTCTTCAATGAGTTTTTCCATGTACATATCATCATTACCAAAAGCGGCTTTACTTTCCTGACGTGCACTTTCCCAAGCTCCTAGAAGGTCTTCCTCTTTCCATACCGCTCGCATTCCTTTACCACCACCACCAGCGGTAGCTTTAAGCATAACGGGATATCCTGTTTCTTTAGCAACTTTAATACAGTCATCAAAATCTGCAATAATACCTTCAGATCCTGGTACACATGGTACACCAGCTGCTTTCATGGTTTCTTTGGCGGTTGCCTTATCTCCCATTTTCGCAATCATATCTGGACTAGCCCCTATAAATTTGATGTCATGCTCACCACAAATGCGTGAGAAATCGGCGTTTTCAGAAAGGAAACCGTATCCAGGATGAATAGCGTCGGCATTTGTAATCTCAGCGGCGCTTATTATGTTAGAGACTTTTAAATAAGACAAGTTGCTAGGTGGTGGACCTATACATACTGCCTCGTCTGCAAATTTTACGTGAAGACTTTCAGCATCCGCTGTAGAATAAACCGCTACAGTTTTGATTCCCATCTCCTTACAGGTTCTTATAACTCTTAGAGCTATCTCACCACGATTTGCTATCAATATTTTTTTAAACATGATATTGTTTTTATGTTAGTGTAAATTTGGAGATTACGCTTTCGCAAAAGCAAATCCACAAAAAATCCTTCTTTAAAATTAAGAAGGATCTACTAAAAATAGTGGTTGATCAAATTCTACCGGAGAAGAATCATCAATTAATACCTTAACGATAATACCAGACACTTCACTTTCGATTTCATTGAAAAGCTTCATCGCTTCAATAATACAAAGTGTATCTCCTTCTTTAATAGTATCTCCTACTTCACAGAAAAGTGGCTTATCAGGAGAAGGTTTTCTATAAAAAGTACCGATGATAGGTGATTTCACAGTAACATATTTACTGTTCTCATCTGCAGCTGGTGCGGCAGCCTCAG
>JALZUY010000288.1 GCA_023301395.1 Nonlabens sp. | reverse complement strand
GATAAGAAGAAAAAGAAAGACGATAAAAAACTCAAGAAATTGAAACGTAAAAAACTAAAAACTAGCAAGAAGAAGAGTTAAATTTTTTGGGGTTATTGGATTTTGGGTTCTTTGGTTATTGGATTGATGGATTTTCGGGCTACTGGATTGTAACCTCAATTTCAACACTTGATACTTGATCTGCTAGTTTCATCTCAATCTTCTTTTCAAACCTCAATTAAAAAAAACTCCTTTCAGATTCCTGATAATTTGTCCTCATAAACTTCTGGGAGAGGAAAGGTGGGCAAAGTTTGCGATAGCAAGCCTTGATAAGAAAGGTTGAAAAACGAATTTCATTTAAAACCTTGAATTTCCGCACTAGCTGCAGGAACTCTTATTTCACAACATCATCCTTTTTAAACTTCCCAACCACAAACACACCAGTAAAATAAATCAGTAACATCCACGGCGCACCATGTAAAAACGTGTCCCAATAATCCATCAATCCCATTCCATTGCCGCCGCCAGCAATCCATTTCAGTTTTCCCCATAAATGTGGTTCTGGTTTAAATGGGGCAAGACCTAGCGTTATACTAGCCACAAAAGCAAGAAGTATTTTCTGTTTCAATTTCATAAGAGCAATATAAGAATTGTTAGGAAAAACAAGACATTTCAAATGGTGATGCCGTTGTTCCATCTTATCTTAGCGTCTATAATTATAAGAACTATGTCACAAGAAGTAAGAAATCAAGAACCACAAGTACTTTGGAATCATTTTGCCGATTTAAACGCAGTACCACGACCTTCAAAAAAAGAAGAACGTGTGAGAGCATTTATGGTAGATTTTGGTAAGAAACTAGGTCTTGAAGTGCTGGAAGATGCAATAGGTAACGTTATCATTAAAAAACCGGCAACCACAGGAATGGAAAGCCGCAAAACCATCATTATGCAATCGCATATTGATATGGTACATCAAAAAAACAACGATACAGAATTTGATTTTTTGACTCAAGGAATAGACATGTATGTAGATGGAGACATCATAGCTGCTCATGGAACAACGCTAGGAGCAGACAATGGAATAGGAGTAGCGGCAATCATGTCAGTTCTATCCTCTACTGATATCGCTCATCCTGCTATTGAGGCCCTTTTTACAATCGATGAAGAAACGGGAATGACTGGCGCAAAGGAACTGGATAAAACCATCCTTTCAGGAACCATTCTTTTAAACCTGGATACTGAGGAAGATGATGAGATCGATATAGGTTGCGCTGGTGGAGTTGACATTACAGCAACACAAAATTACCAACTAGAGAATATCCCTTTTGATTACACGACTTGTGTGCTTACAGTAAAAGGATTGAATGGTGGACATAGTGGTATGGACATTATTAAAGGATTAGGAAATGCAAACAAGATGATGACTCGTTTGCTAGATGCGATGCAAAAAGCAGGAGATGTTCATATAGAAAGTATTCATGGTGGTAGTTTACGTAATGCATTACCACGTGAGGCAAATACGATCATCAGTTTTAACAAGACCGATGCTATCATGGATAAATTCAACCGTTGCAAAGCAGCCATCCATGATGAGTACAAATCACTGGAAGCTAATCTTGACATCTCTTTAACAGTCACTACTGCTGCAAAACTTACCCTAAGCGCTACAGACAGTCGTAATCTAGTATTTACCTTATTAGGTATTCATCATGGAGTATACCGCATGAGTCCCGATATTGCAGATCTTGTAGAGACTTCAAATAATCTAGCTCGTATCGTTCTTGAAAATGGAGATTTACAAATCGCATGTTTAACAAGATCATCTGTAGATAGTTCAAAAACGGATCTTGCTTCTTCAATTAGCGGTGTTATGAAACTGGCAGCAATGAAAGTGAAACTATCTGGACATTATCCAGGATGGCAGCCTAATACGGATAGTACGATTCTGGAAATTGCAAAAGAAAAGTATGAGACCTTATTCAATCACGCACCTCGAGTAGTGGCATGTCATGCTGGACTAGAATGTGGTATACTAGGAGAACGTTATCCAGGATTGGATATGGTTTCTTTTGGTCCTAACATTAGAGGAGCGCACAGTCCTGATGAGCATGTGGAGATTCCATCAGTACAGAAATTCTGGAAATATTTATTAGAAATCCTTAAAGATATTCCTCAAGCTTAGTTGATGATATTTTAAATCTATGATTCAACTGAATTAATAGTTTTGAAAACGCCTTTCTCTTCATATGAAAAGAAAGGCGTTTTTTTGCAATTTAAATAACTGTTGTTATTAAGTAGAAATTCGTGTATTCAATCATTTCGATCAAATTTCCTCATCTGAGACAAGGAACTTTTTTAGTTTCTGCTATGTAAAAGCACCTCGCCATAAAAAAGGCAGGGCAGATTTGATTTTGACTTTGTCAACAATTGAATCAGGAGTGGTTGAAAATACAGGTGATTTCAAGGAGTATTAAGCTTTTTAAAGCCTTCATTACTAGTAGTAATAGCTAAGAATAAATGTGCTTTTAAGAATACAATAACTAGATTGCTACGCTGCGCTAGCAATGATATAAATATACTTCACAAAAAAAGCGCCCGATAGGGCGCTTTTTAATTTTATAAGAATAAGAGTATTACTTCTTAGGCAATACTTCCATTTCAAAAATAAGTTCTGTGTTAGGTGGGATAACATCACCAGCACCACGTTCACCATATCCTAAATCAGACGGGACAAATGCAACAATCTTATCACCGTAGTTCATAGTTAAGTAAGCATACTTAAATCCAACAGCACCCATAGGAGTCGCAGGATCATATTTTACAGGAATAGCTTTGTAAGCGTTTGCTTGATCTTTACGTACATTATAGTTTCCATAAGTCTGTGCCATATCTGAATTACTAGTGTCAAATAAATTACCGTCCATAAAAAATCCAGCATAATCTATATCAATCATAGATCCTAGAGCAGGTTTAACGCCGCTACCTTCTTTTATTTTATAAACCATTACATCGCTATCAGCTAGTTTAGTAGCTTGAGCTTTCCATGCAGCAAGTTCAGTAGCTTTCTTAGCAATCATTGCAGGAGCTTGAGCTTTTCTTTCGGCAGCCATTGCTGCTGCTTTTTCAGCAGCTGCTATTTTCTCCCCTTGTATGCTTGTAAATATTTCTGGAGCATCCCATTTCTTAGCCGCTTTACCTTTTCTGATAATGCGTATCGTTTGCATCTTAACCTCTTCAAGTGGTCTGTTGTTTGCTTGAGCATTTACAGAAACACCAGCAATAGAGTCAATTACTGTAAGCCCTTCAATTACTTTTCCAAACACGTTATACTTTCCATCTAGAGAAGGAGTTGCTTTATCCATGATAAAGAACTGAGCCGCGTTTGTATTAGGACCAGCGTTTGCCATAGAAAGGATACCTTGCTCGTTGTGCTTTAAAGAATCTACAATCTCTTGATCAAATTTGTAACCCAATTGTCCAGAGCCAGTTCCTGTAAAATCTCCACCTTGAATCATGAATCCTTTCATAACTCTATGAAATAATAAACCATCGTAATACGGTTTTCCTTTCAAGCTGTCTACACTCATTGCTGGGTGATTTCCCTCAGCTAGTGCTACATAGTTTGCTACTGTTAAAGGAGTTGCTTCATAGTATAACTCAGCAAACATGGTTCCTTTATCGGTAACGATTTCTGCATAGATTCCGTCTGGGACCTCTGGATATTTGTCTTCTTCACAAGAAGCTGCCGTAAGAATTACGGTAAGTAATAAAAGTAATACGTGTACTTTTTTCATTATTCTAATTTTTAAATATTTAAGTTGTTGTTATAACGCTTTCGCGAAAGCACAATAATAAGAATTATTCTTCTAAATTAATACCTATCAATTTCACTTCACTTTTAAAAGATACGTTTGTTCCAATGCGGTCTTGATCACCATAATAACCGTAACCTGTATAAGATGGAAAGTAGAATGTCGCCTCATCGTTAGTTTGCATTAACTTCAATGCGTCTCGCATACCACGAAATATTCCATATTCCTGTTCCATACTTTTTGTGATAGGAGAGAGCTCTTGTTTACTATAAATAGTATCGCCATTAAGCGCAATAACATTGTATTCAAAGGTTACGCGATCGCCAAAAACGGGTTTCTTTCCTTCCACACTATCTTGTTTTGTAAAGGCGTAGTAAAAACCATAAGTGGAACGTTCAAATTTTTGATCCAGTCCAGCGATTACTTTTTCAATTGCAGCTTCCTCAGCAGCATAGAGTTGTTTGTTATTTTCTATTGACAATTGGGTACTGGAACTTGTAGTACGACTTATAGGTTTGCGTGGCTCTGTAGGTGTTTTACAACTATAGGTAAGTACTATTAATAGGACTAAAATCCCTTTATACAATAGTGTCGCTAAGTGCTTTTTCATAAGAAGGCAAGATACTAATTAATTTTTGCTCTGTAGCTTTCATGTCTACATCTGAGCGACCACCAGCGGCATTTTTATGTCCGCCACCATGAAAGTGCTCGCGAGCAAGTAAGTTAACGTCAAAATCACCTTTGGACCTCAATGAAATTTTAATGATGCCGTCATCTTTATTCTCAATGAAAATAAGTGCAAACACGATTCCTTTTAAACTCAAACCGTAATTTACAAAACCTTCAGTATCACCTTTTTTAAATTTATTATCATTGAGCTCTTGTTGAGTCATAGTGATATAGGCCGTTTTATATTGAGGCAGTATTTGTAGATTGTTTAATGCAACACCTAGCAATTTCATACGTGATGGTGTGTTGACATCATATATATTACGATTGATTGCTTCACTATCTGCTCCTTTATCTTTTAACTGTGCAGCTACTCTTAAAGTAGTGCTAGTGGTAGAGCGGTACTTAAAGTTACCAGTGTCTGTAATAATTCCAGTATACATAGACGCAGCCATGTCTGGTGTAATAAGGTCTGTGTGTTCCATCATTTCCATGAAGTGATAAATCATTTCACAGGTAGAACTCATACCAGTATCGCTATACATGTAAGTAGCAAAATCATCGGGTTGTTGATGATGATCGATCATTACATAGGTGGATGTTGTTTTAGATAGTATTGTTTCCATATCACCAGCTCTATGGAAGGCGTTTTGGTCGAGTATAAAAATTAAATCTGCTTTTGTAATCAAAGCATCGGCCGTAGCGTTCTCTTTTTCGTAAATCATAATATCGTCTGTAAACGGCATCCATTTAAGAAACTCTGGAAAATCGTTAGGCGATATAATGGTACAATCGTGGTCCAGTTGGTTGAGATAACCATAAAGTGCTGTTGTAGAACCTATGGCATCACCGTCTGGATTGCGATGTGGTACGATTACTATGTTTTGTGGAGTGCTCAGTTGTTTTTTAAGAGCTGTAATTTGTGCTGCATTCATGGTTGCAAAAATAGGGAATAGGAATGTGATTAACGATGAACGATTTGAGATTTGTAACTACTCAAAAGGATGAAATTTATAAATTAAAATGATTAATGAGTTTCCGCATCCTTTAGGGTTGGGGAATGGAAATTAAAACGTTTTTGATTTCAATTCCATTTCATATTAAAATCACTGTTGCTTAAAAGGTTAAATAAAAAACCACTAGAGTTTATAGAAACAACAGAAGTTAAATAGTACTTTTGCACCGCATTACAAAAAAAAAAGAAAATGGCAACTAACAGAACATTTACAATGATTAAGCCTGATGGCGTTGAGAACGGACACATCGGTGCTATACTTGAAAAGATTACAGCAAGCGGTTTTAGAATCGTAGCTTTAAAATTAACTCAAATGACACAGGCAGATGCTGAGTCTTTCTATGCCGTTCATAACGAACGTCCATTCTTTGGTGAGTTAGTAGAATTTATGACACGTGGACCTATCGTTGCTGCAGTTCTTGAGAAAGAAAACGCAGTTGCAGATTTCCGTACACTTATAGGTGCTACAAACCCAGCAGATGCTGCTGAAGGAACGATCCGTCAGTTATATGCAACGAGTATGGGAGAAAATGCTGTTCACGGTAGTGATAGCGATGAGAATGCTGCTATTGAAGGTGCATTCCATTTCTCAGGTCGTGATATGTTTTAATTAGAAAGCATTTATGATATTCCCTAGACTCGTTTCTAGGAAAAAAAATCCACCGATAGGTGGATTTTTTTTGTTTAGTGCGATTTTAGAAGCTTTGATTATCAGAAATCTTGCTTACCTATAATAGTCATTATATCAATTGTGCTTTCATTTATCTTAAAGTAAATAGAATCAGAACCACAAACACATCTTCTGTAACCTTTTTTAATATGATCTATGGCTTCATAAGAATAAGGTCGTTCACATATTGTTTCAAATTCTCTAAAGAATGATTCGTAATAAACATCTGATTGACGCATACCAAATTTGAGGACTCCATATTGATGAATTCGTATAAGATCTTCTTTTGCAGTATTGCTCAGCCTGTATTTAGTCATTAATCATAGACTTGGATTGTACAAGAATTAGATCTTTAGAATCCTTTGTGAATCCACTCTTTTCTGCTTGTTCAATTTTTGCTTTTACCCAATCTATTTGAGCCTGTTGATTTCTAGCTTGTCTAATTAAATCGTTTACTAACTCACTTTTACTAGAGTATTCTTGGTTTTTGACTTGGTTCTTAAGCCAATCATCATTAGGTGCTGTAAGTGAAATACTTTGTCTTGACATAATTGTTATTTTGATGTAAATTTACATCATTAACGCATCAATTACAATTTTGTATTATAAATTTAGTATTCTTAATACTCAATATTATGATCTATCGCCTTTACAATCTCATCATAATTTGAATACACATGTTCAGAAATAATGAACCACAACTTACCATTTGAATCATAAACTTTTAATTCATCAAAGTCTCTCAATCGCATACGAGTCTTCAATTGAGATTCTTTCATTGAAGAAATATCATTGAGAGTAATTTGTTTAGTTATAACACCAAAGTTTGAAATAATTAATCGTTCATTTATTAGTTCAATTGAAGCAAGTCTTAAATGAGCAAAACGAATGAAGTATATCAGAAATGCAAAAAATAAGATTAACATAAAATAATCTACCCAACGCATATCAAATGCTCTTTCATAAGCTACAAAAAACAAGTAGACTAAGAATGGCTGAAGAACTAAAAACGGAGCGCTAAAAACTATTACTAAATATTTTCTATATCGAGATTTGATACTGTTCATTAATTGTTCTTTTCATTACGTTTTGTATGCCTATAAACAACAAAACCACCCAAAGCACCAATGGTCAACATATACAAAACCTCTACAGCCCATAATTTCCAATTAAATGATTCTAATTGAAATGAAATGTTTGAGAAGTAGAATAGTGTTCCCATTATGATGGAACCTAGAATAATTATAGGAATGATCTTTTTTATCATAAATTAAAAACTCTTCAAAAACGCATACACCTTAGGTAACGGCAATCCCATTACATTATAATAACAGCCTTCTAATTTTTCTACAGCAGCATAACCTAACCAATCTTGAATACCATAAGCTCCAGCCTTATCCATAGGTTGATATGTTTTAACGTAGTATTCAATCTCTTGAGTAGTTAATTCAGCAAAATGAACTTTAGTACAATCATTAATAACGGTTTGTTGAGAAGTAGAGGTAAAACATACTGAAGTAAATACTTCATGTACTTGACCACTCATAGAAGTAATCATATCTATGGCATGTTGCTCACTTTTAGGCTTTTCAAGTGGCGCGTCTTTAAACCATACTATGGTATCGCTAGTAATTAAAAGTTGGTTGTCCTTTAAGTCATTTTTAAAAGCAATTGCTTTAAGAAAGGCAAGATAATCTGTGATTTCAGCTCCTTTTAAATCGGTAGCATAAACTTCATCTACTGGTCTAGTTTCAATCCTGAAATCAATGTCAAGTCCTTTTAATAACTCTTGTCTTCTAGGAGATTGAGATGCTAGAATGATCTCTGTGTTCTTAAATTTTTCTTGAAGCATAATTAAGTGGTTAAAGTGATGATGGCCATAGAACAAATCCCTATCAATAAGACTACTTTTAGAACAGTGCTTAACAAATGGTATTGTGATGTTTTTTCTGCATTCCAAAGTTTCAACATTACATACATCAATGGAGCAATAATTAAAAAGACAAAGTAAAATAAAGCGATCAAATTCCTATATAAATAAGTGTTGACATACCAAGCTATTAAACCAATGACTATAAATAGAAATACACTCACCACTCGTGCAGCTCTTATTCTACCTATTGCTATGGCTAGAGTATTTCTTTCGCCAGCATGATCACCATTGATATCTTCACAATCTTTCACCCATTCACGAGCAAGGTTGATTAAAAATGCACCAACAGCAAAATCAAATAAAATCTTTAACATCACTTGTTGCGCTCCTTGATTCACTGGTGTAATTACTGGATATAATTCAAATATTCCTGTAATCATTATTACTAAGCCTACTAACAAAGAAATTACAAGATTACCAACTAGTAACATGCTTTTAAGACTAGTGGCATAGATATATAATAGAAATGCTACAAATACAAATACCGTTGCCATGATCGGTTTATCAAGACTATTTGCCAGTATAAATCCAGCTACCACCGCTATTACGGTAAGTACTGCATAAATAGTAAACGCATTATTCTCTGTAATAGATCTCCCGACCAGTACTTTTTCAGGTTTATTGACTTTATCTATTTCGATATCTTGTATGTCATTAATAACATTTCCACCAGCTGTTAAAAGAGCGGTAGAGAAAATTAATAATCCCAGCTGCCACCAGGATAGTGATATGTCTACTCCAGATGGAATTAGTATCGCATAAACGATTACTAATTGCGTGAGAATAGTCATCAACACATTAGGCAAGCGTATGAGTTTAAAGAATGTGAGCATTTGAGAAAAATAAAAGTAAAGTCAAAAGTAAAAATAAATGGAATTACATAATAACAATCAACCGCTTAATGAATATTATATTTTATGAATTGAATGAATGCTTTGAGTAGCATAGTATAGTAATAAATTTATCATTTTCTTAATAATAGATTTACTTCGTAACTATCTTCACTCGTAATGACTTGTTGAAAAAGAACATTTGTCAGATCATCAAACTAAGCTAAAAACTTAATAGCCTAATTAATAAATTGCTGAATTAGCAAATCAGCACATTAAAAAATTAGTAAGAAGAAGAATTCTTCACACCAGGAACATTCCATTTTTTTTGAACCTTAAGCACTTGTTCTATCACATCACGTGCACAACAATCACCTCCGTTTTTGTGCGATATATAATTGCTTGCAGCTTTAACTTCTGGAATGGCATCTTGTGGACAAGTTCCTAGACCTACAAATTCAATCGCCTCAACATCAGGCATGTCATCTCCCATATAAAGAATTTGTTCTGGTTTTATATCGTGTGCTGCAGCATATTGATGCAAGTACTTCATCTTATCATGAGCATTTAGAAATACATCTTTAATACCTAATTCTTCTAATCTAGCCTTAACACCATTATTACGTCCACCAGTGATAATACATACGTTATAACCTTGATCAAGAGCCGTTTTTATAGCATAACCATCTTTAGCATTCATAGAACGCAGGAGTTCACCATTTTCAGATATTAAAAATTTACCATCTGTAAGAACACCATCTACATCAAAGATGAAGGTCGTAATGTCATGTAATAATTCTTTATAACTAGTTGCCATAAGTGTTTTTTATAGATTGAGTAATCGCTTCATACATCTCACGATCAGTTGCTTTTAACGTATCAAGATGTCTTTCTATGGTTTGATCATCTTTACGTCTTGCTGGACCTGTTTGAGCCTCAAGCGGACTTAAATCCTGAGCTTTGGCCAGCGTTTCATTCATTAATGGATAAAGCAACTCAGCATCGATTTGCGAATCCTTCAATATCTCGCCAGCCTTTGTATAGCAATGATTTACAAAATTATTCATGTAAACGGCTGCAATATGTAATTTTCCACGTTGTTGAGAGTTGAGATGTGTCAGCTTTTGCGAAAGCGTGTTTCCTACATCTTCCAAGACCTCTTGAGCCATAGTATTATTAAATTCTATACAGATCGGTAGTTCTTTAAAGTCCATTGTTCTAGAGATACTAAAACTTTGCGGAATATAAAAAACACCATGATTTTTATGACTAGAAATAGCTTCCATTGCAACACTACCACTGGTATGAACGACAATAGCGTCTGTTATAATAGATGCACTCACGTTTTTAATGGAATCATCTGGTGTGGCGATAATGATTAAATCTGCTTTGGGAAGATCTTGAAGTGAGTCGAGTAGTGGTGCTTTGAATTCTAGAATCTCACGAGTAGATGTGTTGTAATAGCCTACTAACTTTAGGCTATTTTTAACGTTGTTAATATCCGCTTTCGCGAAAGCGGAATCACCATCAACAATCTGATTTTCAATTGCTTTACATAAATGATATCCTAGGTTACCAGTACCTATTACGATTATCTTCATCATCTTGTAAAAATACGAACTGTGCGACGACCTACAAACTAGGTGAAACGGGTTTTGTAAAGTATCTTTGCAAACTGTAAAACAGCACTATGAAAGATCACTGGATTGTTAAGTTACTTCTCTCTACTAGAACGATGACTTTTTTGCTATTAGCATTTGCCGCAAGTATGG
>JALZUY010000287.1 GCA_023301395.1 Nonlabens sp. | reverse complement strand
AACCATCCGCTTGAGACAACATATATTGCCCTCGGTTAGGCGAGGTGTGAGGGGCTACATGAAATATGGAAAGTTGCCGTCTGATAGTTATTAAGCATATTGTTATCTTGGCAATGACACCTGAAAAGGTGATGGAATTCTCAAACGATATACTAGAAAAAGCAAAACCTGCTGCTGAGCGTGACTTTGCAGAACTACAAAACTTTGCTATCACAACCTCATCTAAATCTCAAGTTAGTGAAACAGTTACTTCGTTAGAAAAATGGGATGCCGCTTACTATGCCGAAAAGCTTAAAAAGCAACTCTTTGAACTGGATGATGAATTATTAAAACCTTATTTCAAACTAGAAAACGTAATCGATGGTGCTTTTGAAGTTGCTAGCCGTTTATTTGGGCTCAGTTTTGAAAAGACCGATAAAGTAGATACCTACCATGAAGATGTGATGACTTATGAAGTTAAAAATGAAGATGGAACTTTAAACTCCATTTTCTATGCAGACTTCTTTCCACGTAAAGGAAAACGTAATGGTGCCTGGATGACTTCTTTTAAAAGTCAGTATATGGAAAATGGTGAGAATCAACGACCACATGTTTCTAACGTATGTAACTTCACTAAGCCTACCGCAACTAAGCCTTCATTACTTACATTTAATGAAGTAACTACGTTGTTCCACGAGTTTGGTCATGCATTACATGGTATGCTTGCAAACACTCATTACCGCAGTCTATCTGGAACCTCAGTATATTGGGATTTTGTAGAGTTACCTAGTCAGATATTAGAAAACTGGTGTTATGAAAAAGAAGCATTAGAAATCTTTGCTAGACATTATGAGACTGATGAAGTGATCCCACTTGAATATATCGAGAAGATTAAAAAAGCGGCAAACTTCCAAGAAGGTTTACAGACATTAAGACAATTGTCTTTTGGTATGTTAGATATGAGCTGGCACGGTATTAACCCGTCAGACATTAAAGACGTAAAAGCACATGAAAGAAGCATTTTTGATAAAACAGACTTATATCCAGATGTTGCTACGAGCTGTATGAGCACATCATTTGGTCATATTTTCCAAGGTGGATACAGCGCAGGATATTACAGCTATAAATGGGCCGAGGTTTTAGATGCCGATGCTTTTGAAGTATTTAAAGAAAAAGGGATTTTTGATAGAACAACAGCTACAAGCTTTAAGAATCATATTCTTTCAAAAGGTGGAACGGAGAATCCTATGTTATTATATAAACGTTTCCGCGGAAGCGAACCAAAAATAGACGCCTTGCTTAAACGAGCAGGATTAGTCTATTAACAATTGGAGGTTTTTAAAGTTAGAAAACAACAATATCAGTCTGAGTTTGTCAAAAACGATTAATCATAAATGAATAAAAAATAATTTGCCAAAAGTAAAACTTGTGCCAGAAAAATGGGTAGATCGTTACGGAGACTATCTTTTCAACTTCACTATATCACGAGTGAATGATTCAATCATGGCACAAGATTTAGTATCTGAAACATTTTTGGCAGGTTTGAAAAGCGCACATCGTTTTAAAGGAGAATCTACAGAACGTACTTGGCTTATTTCTATACTCAAACGTAAAATCATAGATCATTATAGGAAAACCAATTCTAAAAAAGGAAAGGCTGAAGTGCGCATGAGTTACCTAAGCAGTGGCGACCAAGAAGGCGACTGGATGGAAGAAAAGATAAGAGATCTACGCAATCCAAATATTGAAGATGAAATTGAACAAAAAGAACTAGGTAAAGCATTAAGTGAATGTATAGCCGCATTACCTGAGCGATATGCCACTATATTTGTCCAGAAAACCATTGATAGATTAGATACTGAGACAATCTGTAAGGAACATGATATCACGGCGTCCAATCTTTGGGTGATCATACATCGAGCAAGAGTACAATTGATGGATTGCTTGAATAGTAAATGGTACAAGAAGGACTAGCAAAATGAGTAAAATTTTTATCTCGTGCGATGAGGCGAGTATTTTAAACACTAGGGATCAGTATAATGATCTTTCTCCTAAAGAAAAGTTTAGGCAAAAACTCCATAACGGTCATTGTTATGGATGCAGAAGTTTTGATAAAAAAACACGCCTATTCTCAAGAACTCTCAACGGTCTAGGTTGGGTTAAGCTATCTACATCACAAAAAAACTCCATTAAGAAAAGGCTTAAAGAGGCGATGAAGAAGTAGTGTTTATTCAATTCGAGAAGAATCCTCTTCCCTTGAGGGAAGATAAGAGTTGAGTGTTCGCTAGATATCTATAAAACCCAATACAATCCCAACCACAACAAAGGAATCGCTTCTACAAAGAAACTAGCGTAGTAGTCGGATTTGAATTTATCTGAGAAATATATGCTCAATGCCGTTACCCCAAAAATGATAATTTCAATCAATACATATCGAAAATCGGTAAATGAAGACCAATTCCAATATATGTGATATGTAATAAAACTCAATAGCAAAAACAGATAACCTAACCATTTTGTTCTTTTAATACCTATAAGTTGTGGTATGGTCTTCAATTCTACTGGATCATATTTTATATCCTTTATCTCGAATGGTATACATAAAGCTATTATAAAAAAGAAATAACTAATCAGAGAATAGTGAAAATTATAATCAAATATGGTAAATGAAGGTAATGGGCCAAAACAGATATAAATTCCTGGATAATAACTTGTTATACGCTCTTGAACTATAAACTCACTGTGACCATAGGATGTAATGAGCACTACCCAACACAAGGCTATAATAGGCAACTTTAAAAATGCATAATGCCTAAAGTTTTTTGAGAAAACGGTAGGATATACATATACCAAAACCAACGCTATCAATCCTATTATAAAAGGATATATGAGATATAGTTCTCGAATTAATAAACCAGTGCTTATTAATGCTGTGACTATTGTTAAAATTACAATGGGCATTTTAAACCTAAACGGTTTTTTATATCGCAATAAATCAAAGTACTTCACAAAGTTGTAAGCCGTAACAACTAAACAAAAGTGCATTAGACCAAACAATATATTTTCTTCTAGTACGTGATGTGTTCCTATGATTATACATGACAACGCCACAAAGCAAATCGCAACGTGCAAACTACTGCGTATATAAAAGTCTAATATGATTTTCAATAACCTCATTATTCAAATTTACAGCACATAGTTAATAACTAGTATAAAAAGGTTGAAAAATACCTGTATTTACAGACTAACCATTGTTAGTTTAAAACACAATATCGACTACTTTTGTGTCATCTATAAATAGCCCATACAAGTACTATGAATACAGATCGTTTCGCACTTAGACATATCGGACCTCGCAAGGCAGACCTTGCTCCCATGCTAGAAAAAATAGGCGTTGAGTCTATTGAACAACTCGTTTATGAAACCGTTCCGGCAAACATACGTTTGCAGCAAGATTTACAATTAGATCCTGCGATGAGTGAATATGAGTTCTTGAGTCATATTAATAAATTAGGTGCTCAAAATAAACAGTTCAGGACATATATAGGTCTGGGATACAATCAACCTATCACGCCAGCGGTTATTCAAAGAAATATTCTTGAAAATCCAGGCTGGTATACTGCTTACACACCTTATCAGGCAGAGATTGCTCAAGGACGTTTAGAAGCATTATTGAACTACCAAACTATGGTAACAGATTTGACAGGAATGGAGCTTTCAAACGCCTCATTGTTAGACGAATCTACTGCTGCGGCCGAGGCTATGACATTGCTCTTCTCCGTACGTGAACGTGCACAGAAAAAAGAAAACATAGTTAAGTTTTTTGTAGACCAAGACACTTTACCACAAACCAAAGAATTACTCAAAACTCGTGCAATTCCTCTTGGTATTGAGCTAGTTGAAGGAAATCCGCAAGAAATGGATACGACAGCTGGATACTACGGTATCTTATTACAATATCCTGGTGCTAGTGGAAATGTGGTGGATTATACTGCTTTCGCAAAAAAATGCCAAGAATCAAATATCCGTATCGCAGTAGCTGCAGATATTCTTTCACTCGTATTACTAGAAGCTCCAGGACATTGGGGCGCAGATGTGGTTGTGGGAACAACGCAGCGTTTTGGAATACCGCTAGGTTATGGTGGACCACACGCAGCATTTTTTGCAACACGTGAGGAATTTAAAAGACAAATCCCAGGACGTATCATAGGTGTTACTAAAGATACTGATGGAAAACGTGCGTTGCGCATGGCTTTACAAACTCGTGAGCAACACATAAAAAGAGATAAAGCGACTTCAAACATTTGTACCGCACAAGTACTACTTGCTGTTATGGCTGGTATGTATGCCGTGTATCATGGACCACGTGGTTTGAAATTTATTGCAAATAAATTACATAGTCAAACAGCTACTCTTGCAGACGCTGTTGAGAAACTAGGTATATATCAGACTAACGAGAATTATTTTGATACACTAAGCTTCAAAGTAGATGCTGAGGCTGTTAAAAAAGAAGCTCTTCAACTAGAGATCAACTTCTATTATCCAGATGCTGACACAGTTCAGGTTTCCTTGAATGAAACTACTTCTCTGGTAGACTTGAATGATGTTGTTTCTGCTTTCGCGAAAGCGGTTAACAAAGACTTCTCTCCTATTACAAAAATTTTAGAGAAAACCAACTTAGGAAATGGCCGTCAAACGGATTTCATGACCTATGACGTTTTTAACTCGTACCATTCTGAGACAGAATTGATGCGTTACATCAAGAAATTAGAGCGCAAAGATTTGGCTTTAAACCATTCCATGATCGCTTTAGGTTCTTGTACTATGAAATTGAACGCAGCGGCAGAAATGTTGCCACTTTCAAATCCACAATGGGGAAATATTCACCCATTTGTACCACTAGATCAAGCTGCTGGATACCAGCAAATGTTGAAAAAATTAGAATTGCAATTAAATGAAACGACTGGATTTGCAGGTACTTCTTTACAACCTAATTCTGGTGCGCAAGGAGAATTTGCAGGATTAATGGCAATACGTGCTTATCATCACAGTCGTGGCGATCATCATAGAGATATTTGTTTAATTCCATCCAGTGCCCACGGGACCAATCCTGCGAGTGCAGTAATGGCAGGAATGAAAGTAGTCGTTACTAAAGCGCTAGAAAACGGAAACATCGATGTAGATGATTTACGTGAAAAAGCTTTGAAATATAAAGACAATTTAAGTGCCTTAATGGTAACTTATCCTTCTACTCATGGTGTTTATGAAAGTGCGATTGTAGAAATAACAACGCTTATTCATGATAATGGTGGACAGGTTTATATGGATGGTGCAAATATGAATGCTCAAGTAGGATTAACAAATCCTGGTAATATAGGAGCTGACGTATGTCATTTGAATTTACACAAAACATTTGCCATACCTCATGGTGGTGGTGGACCTGGTGTAGGGCCTATTTGTGTGGCACCGCAACTGGTTCCTTTCTTACCTAGTAATCCTATTATACCTACTGGTGGTGACCAAGCGATTACACCTATTAGTGCAGCACCTTTTGGTAGTGCGCTGGCTTGTTTGATTTCTTACGGTTACATCTGTATGTTAGGAGCTGACGGTTTGAAACGCTCAACAGAATATGCGATTATCAACGCTAACTATATTAAGGAACGTTTAAAAGGTTCTTTTGAATGTCTTTATACAGGAGAGAAAGGTCGTGCAGCTCACGAAATGATTATAGACTGTCGTCCATTTAAAGAAAATGGAATTGAAGTAGTTGATATAGCAAAACGTTTGATGGATTATGGTTTCCATGCACCTACCGTATCATTTCCTGTAAATGGAACTATGATGATCGAGCCTACTGAGTCGGAATCTAAAGAAGAAATGGATCGTTTTTGTGACGCCATGATTTCTATAAGAGAAGAGATTAAATCTTGTCATGTAGATGAGCCTAACAATTTGTTGAAGAACAGTCCTCATACTTTACAAATGATTACTACTGACGACTGGGATTTACCTTATACAAGAAAACAAGCTGCTTATCCATTAGATTATGTAAGTGACAATAAATTCTGGCCTACCGTGCGCCGTGCAGACGATGCTTATGGTGACCGTAATTTAATGTGTACTTGTGCTCCTATGGAGGAATATATGGATTAATTTAGGTTTTGGGTTATTGGGTATTAGGTTACTTGATGATTTGAAGTTTAAAAATAATATTGAAATCCGAATCAGCTTTTTGTTGATTCGGATTTTTAATATTAAAGATTTCAAATCGTTCATTTACTATGCAATGCATTGTATTATCCGCAACGAAATCGTTGTAATCATAACGGATTCCTAAACAATTGAAAATTTCTATATATTAACTTCTTAATTACTAGGAATGCATAACATTATTCGCTTTTTTTGTCATTATAAGTAGTTCAAAATGAGATCAAAAATCACAGGAGTAGGTAGTCACATACCAGATGTAGTAAGAAAGAATGAAGAATTCATGAACCACAAGTTCTTGAATAATGATGGCTCTTCCTTTGGAAGTGATAACACAACTATTATAGAAAAGTTTGTTGCAATTACTGGTATTGAAGAACGTCGTTATATGAATGACAATCTTGTAACTAGTGATATTGCTACTTTTGCCGCTATAAAAGCTATTGAAGATTCTAAGGTTGATCCTGAAACCTTAGACTATATTATTGTTGCTCACAACTATGGTGACATTACTGCAAATGGTGGTTCTAGTGATATGGTGCCTAGTCTCGCTACTCGTGTAAAAAGTAAGTTAGGAATTAAAAACGCTTGCTGCGTTGCTTATGATGTACTCTTCGGTTGTCCTGGATGGGTACTAGGTCTTACTCAAGCAGACTCTTTTATAAAATCTGGACTGGCTCAAAAAGTACTCGTTGTAGGAGCTGAGGCTCTTTCAAGAGTAGTCGATCCACACGATAGAGATTCCATGATCTATTCTGATGGTGCTGGAGCAGTAGTTGTAGAACCTAGTGATAATGAATCTGGTATATTAGGTCAAGCTACCTGTAGTTATACTGAAGATGAAGCCTTCTTTATCTTCAATGAAATTTCCTATAATAAAGAAATTGAAGACAAGACTAAGTACATTAAAATGTACGGCCGTCGCATTTATAATTTTGCACTATCTAGAGTTCCTGAAGGCATGAAAAAAGCTATGGATCAAGCTGGTGTAGACATTAAAGAACTTAAAAAAATATTTATCCATCAGGCAAATGAAAAAATGGATGAAGCTATTGTAGAACGTTTCTACAAACTCTACGGTATGGACGTTCCTAAAGATATCATGCCTATGATTATCCATAATCTAGGAAACAGCTCAGTGGCAACGGTTCCTACCGTTATGGACATGGTAGTTCATAATAAACTGGAAAATCACAAAGTTGAAAAAGGTGATATAGTCATGTTTGCCAGTGTAGGTGCTGGAATGAATATCAATGCGATTGTTTATCGTTATTAGGCTTTAGGCTTTAGGCAAAAGAACGAAATGTCAGTTCGAGCGCAGTCGAGAACAGGTTTAAAAAAGGAAAAGATTACTAACAATTCTATTCGTTTTAAAAATTGGCTTTTTTTTAAACAAACATTTAGTTCCATCAATAGCAGATTCTGAAATAAATTCAGAATGAAAGTATTATTAGATTGTGAACTGAAATCACTCCACCACACTCATATCAATATAAACATCAATTCTAGGCCAGTCGCGAGAATCTTTTTCTACTTTAGAAATAGCCTCTACCACTTTCATTCCTTTTGTGACTCTACCAAAAATAGTGTGTTCACCATCAAGGTGTTTGGTCGCGCGTAAAGAGATAAAAAAGTCAAAGGGATTATGCCAGTTCTCTGGATTGTTCTCCCAGTATTTTGCGCTACTCACTGAACCATATTTATGCTTGACATTTGGTAAAATATGCATGGGTAATTGATAATTACCAGCACTATTCTTTCTCTGTGCTGTGATCATGTTATCACTGTTTCCCGCTTGAACGATAAAATCTACGACCGCACGATGTACCACAGTTTGATCAAAGTAATCGTTCTTAATTAAGAATAAAAAGCTAGCTCGATACAAAGGAGTTTCCTTAAAGAGCTCGATTTCTATATCTCCATAAGTAGTTCTCATACGCACTTTAGTCTCTGGGTTTTCTTGAGCATATCGAGTAAAAAATACTTCTACAGAATCTTGCGGTATGAAAGGCAATAAAGTGTCTCCTTTTGAATTTAAGCGTCGTTTATAAAACTGTTTTTGCTTTTCTAGTTCTCGGCTCTTTAAAACTTGATCTGGTGATAGGGTTTCTTCCTGTTCTACTACTTCCTGCTTTTCTTTTTGTGGAGTATCTTTACAACCTACTATAAAGAGTATCACTAGTAATAAAAAGACACCACTTGATTTCATTTAAAACGTTTAAGAATTCGGTATCAAAAATAAAGAAAATGCCGCGACCAGGTTTTGAAGTTCAAAACAAAATGGCTGCTGTAGAACGTCTTGAAGAAATACAACGCACTACGCTGGAAAAGAACACACCACGCTACGCTGCGGTAATGATGCTCATTTATCCTGTAAACGATATTGCACACTTTGTACTCATTGAACGCATGGAATCAAAAGGTGCTCATAGTGGTCAAATCGCTTTCCCAGGTGGTCGTAAAGAACCTGAGGACATAGATGATTCTATGACTGCCATACGTGAAACTCATGAAGAAGTAGGCATTGTGCCCGAGTTGCAGGAAATCATCACGGCAGGAACTCCTATCTATATTCCTCCTAGCAACTATATGGTGGCTCCATTTCTCGCTTTCGCGAAAGCGGAATTACAATTTATTCCACAACCTAGCGAAGTCAAATCTATTTTAGAAGTGCCTTTACACGAGTTAATGGATGCAAATAATATCCAAGAACACATACTATCCACAAGTTATGCTACAAACATAACCGTGCCGTGTTATAAATTGCAAAATCACATAGTTTGGGGCGCAACTGCAATGATGCTGGCAGAGTTCAAAACGATGCTAGAAGAAGGCTTATCTTTATAAGATGCGAGCAGCGATTTACATATTATTCTTAGTTTTATTATGTGCTGGAGCAGGCGCACAGGAACGTGTCTTTATAGATTTTGGGTCTACAAATGAAGACCTTGCAAGTCGTGAATATATCAATAACATCTCATCAAGTTACCAGGCAGGTTATTCAAACGGCGTTCTTTTATATAATCAACAAGGAATTTCAACAGGTATTAACTTAAAAGTCCATGACGACTGGATGAATATAAATCCCACTGGAACTACTGCTCCCGATTTTCAATTAGGGATTTCTCAAAGAAGTAGTCAGGACAGCTTCTTTGGTGCAACTGGTTCTTTCAATGGCAATACTGAACCTACTGGAGGCTTTAAATTAAGGCAACTGGATTCCAGTAAATATTATAGCTTTTCGTTTTTTGCCTCCAGAATGAATGCAGCAGATAATCGAGAAACTACCTATACTGTATCAGGAAGCACAAATCAAAACACTTCTCTTAACGCCTCAAATAATACCTCACAAAAAGTCTTTATATACAATATCCAGCCTAACGCAAATGGTGAAATAACGATTACCGCAACAGCAGGAATCAATAATACAAACAGCTCTGGATTTTATTATTTGAATGCTCTAGAATTTCAAATATCAAATGCTCTTATATCACAATTCTCAACAGGAACAAGTCTTCAGCTCATTTATCCAATAACGGTAGCTACTTGGGAAGTAGGTAAAACTGTTCCCTTATTGTGGAAAAGTGAAGGAATAGATACGGTTACCCTAGAATACTCTGCAGATGGTGGCAACAGCTTTAACTTAATTGCCACAGCACCAGCAACAGACTCTAGTTATAATTTCACAGTTCCTAATCAACTTTCTAATAATGCGATTATAAAACTTTCTAGTAGTACTCAAATCATAGACTCTGCTCCTATCAACGTTATTCCAGATGATGGAACTATTTATAAAATTGTAATCTTAGGATCTTCAACTGCCGCAGGAAGTGGTCCTTCAAATCAGTATAATGCTTGGGCATGGAAATACACTCGCTTTCTAGAGCAACTAGACACAAGGTATGAAGTGGTTAATATCTCTCAAGGTGGTTTTGTGACTTATAATATTCTACCTACGGGAACAACTATACCTACTGGAGTTAATAAAACAATTGATGTAAATAAAAATATCACAAAAGCCGTTAGTTTAGGCGCACATGGAGTAATCATCAATTTACCATCTAATGATGCTGCTAGTAGTTATCCAGTCGCAGATCAGGTGAACAATTATAGTTTAATTACTCAAATCGCATCTCAAAACCATATTCAATTATGGGTAACGACTCCACAACCTCGCAATTTTGGACTAAATAGCAATCAGGCTGCGATTCAAAATCAAATGGTTACTGAGACTTACAACTCATTTGGTGTAAACGCAGTTGACTTCTGGACAGGAATAGGAAACAGTACAGGAAACCAAATTTTATTACCATATAACAGTGGTGATGGCGTGCACGCTACAAATGAGGCTCATCAAATTTTTTATGAAAGATTACTTTTAAAGAACATTCACAGCAGTATTAAAAATACGGTTGACGGTTCTCTTAATCTAACTCAAATAGAAAAACCACAAATTAGTATGTACCCTAACCCTACTGGTAGTCTTCTTTTTATTGATACCGATGCAAACATATCAAATCTTAAAATTTACAATCAGCTAGGGCAGTTAGTTTTAGAAAAGAAATCGGGCTATTCCATGCTCAATGTAGAAGCATTGGAATCTGGTTTTTATACGGTACATTTTCAAGTAGAGAATGAAATATACTATCATAGATTGCTCAAAAAGTAGTTCTTTTTTTATTCCATTTTTGCTTAAATAAAGTCGCAATACCTATATTAGCTATCCCTTAAAATCAAACAACTCTATGGGATTATTTAAAAAAAATCCTTTTGGCCATATACTTTGGATTAAACGTTTCTTAATACGTGTTTTAGGTGGATTATCTCACAGAAGATATCGTGGCTTTAACGAACTGCACATTGAAGGTAGTGAGATTATAAGAGATTTACCAGATACTGGTGTACTCTTTATTTCAAATCATCAAACCTATTTTGCAGACGTAGTAAGTATGTTTCATGTATTCAATGCGGCACTTTCTGGAAGACAAGATAACATCAAGAATGTAGGCTATTTATGGAATCCTAAGCTAAACATGTATTATGTAGCTGCTAAGGAAACCATGACTAGTGGTTTTTTACCTAAAGTGTTTGCTTATGTAGGAGCGATAACGGTAGAACGTACCTGGCGAGCAAAAGGTGAAGAAGTAAACAGATCTGTAAACCCTGATGATACTAAAAACATAGGAATCGCTCTTAAAGATGGTTGGGTAATTACCTTTCCTCAAGGAACAACTAAACCTTTTAAACCTATAAGAAAAGGAACGGCTCATATTATTAAACAATACAAACCCATAGTTGTACCTATCGTTATAGACGGTTTCCGCAGGAGTTTTGATAAGAAAGGACTGCGTATTAAGAAACGTAATATTTTACAATCCTTTATCATTAAAGAGCCACTAGATATCGATTATGAAAACGAAAGTGTAGAATCTATCGTTGAAAAAATCGAATATGCTATTGAGCAACATCCATCTTTTTCCAAAGTAATTCCACAAGAAGAACTTGAGGAAATGGAAAAGCTTAACGAGAAACGTAAGTGGGAATATTAAGAAGCTCCAATAACTAACTTTTTGTCATGGAAGAATTTGGAATCTTTCTATTTATCATCTTTTTACTTCTATCAGCAATTCCTCTGGTAGGAATGTTCTTTTTGATAAGATGGATTATCAAAAAATCATCTCCTAACAAAGGTCCTGAACACGCACAAAGTGAACAACAGCAAATGCGTGCTCGTGTCGATTACATGAAAAAATCTCTCGTCCCATGGGGAAACCGCAGTTATACAGACATCTCTTCATGGATGACCTGCCAGTTTTCTAAAGGATTTGCGAGACGACTTATAGGTACCGTTTACTCGATTCACAGAGAACCCATAATGGCTTTCAGTCGTATAGAACGTGGCTTTAAATCAGACGGTTATTTCTTTGTAGGTTCCACAAATTTCAATCTCGCTTATCAAGTTGTTGATGATAATATTAACGTGGTCTTGAACAATGAGTCGCTAGGTAGAGTTACCAGTGCTGGAGTGATTACAGATCATTTTGGTAATTTCTTAGGAAACGCAAAACATCCTACAAAAATCTCTATCAATTCTGGTGGTTTGAGATATCGTTTTGGTGATATGAAATACGATGTTATTCTTAATCATAAAAAACTTGCGACCATATTTGTAGCTCCTAACTATGCCGATTTTGAAGAGGAACGATTCTCCCAGAATTTTAATGAAAATGCGATGGGACAACCTATAATATCGTTAATAGGAACTCCATCACCAGAGGAAGAAAAATGGCTGCTCGCAATTGCAGTTCTTGAAATTACTCATCATGGTCATTGGATGATTTAAAGTCTGTGTGATTATAGTAGATACGCTTTCGCGAAAGCAGCATTAACACTATCTTTACTGCCTTAAAAAATCACTGTTTTATGAAGGTTTCTTATAACTGGATACGTCAATTTATTACCGTTGCAGAATCTATTGAAGAGCACACTGCGTTGCTTACTTCGCTTGGTCTAGAGGTGGAAGGTGTTGAGAAATTTGAAAGTGTAAAAGGTGGATTGCAAGGAATAGTTGTAGGTCACGTGACGGAATGTGCTCCACATCCAAATGCTGATAAACTCAAGCTTACAACAGTGAATATAGGAACTGAAACGGTGCAAATCGTTTGCGGTGCTCCTAACGTTGCAGCTGGTCAAAAAGTTCCTATAGCAACTATAGGCACTACCTTATATACTGAAACTGGTGAAGCCTGGAAAATTAAAAAAGGAAAGATACGTGGCGAGGAAAGTTATGGGATGATATGTGCTGAAGATGAACTAGGTCTTGGAAAATCTCATGATGGGATCATGGTACTCGATGAAAACTTAGAACCTGGAACTGCTCTTAGCAAAGTTTTAAAAATAGAAACAGATCATACTATAGAAATAGGCCTCACTCCTAACCGATCAGACGCGATGTCTCATCTAGGAGTTGCTCGCGACTTGCGTGCAGGACTAGCCATTGATGGTGATTTATTAGAATTCATTACACCATCTGTTAGTACATTTCATGTAGATAATCGTTCTCATAGAGTAGATATAGAAATTGAAAAATCAGAACTTGCTCCACGCTATTGCGGTGTTACTCTTACTGGATTAACTATTAAAGATTCTCCTGAGTGGATGCAAAACAGGCTTAAAGCCATAGGAATTGTTCCTAAGAACAACCTAGTTGATGTTACTAACTATGTTATGCACGAGTTAGGACAACCTCTGCATGCATTTGACCTTTCTACAATAGAAGGAAATAAAATTATAGTTAAAACATTACCTGCTGGAACAAAGTTCACCACACTAGATGAAGTAGAACATGAACTTCATGAAGAAGATTTAATGATATGCGATGATGTAAAGCCTTTGTGTATTGCAGGTGTTTATGGTGGATTAAAAAGTGGTGTAAAAGAAGGAACTACTGCTATATTCTTAGAGTCGGCTTATTTCAATCCTGTTAGCGTGCGTAAAACGGCAAAAAGACATGGCTTTAATACTGACGCTTCTTTTAGATTTGAGCGTGGTATCGATCCTAATATTACTGAGTATGCATTGCAACGTGCCGCAATTCTTATTCTAGAAACTGCCGGTGGCGAAATAAGCAGTGATATTACTGATGTATATTCTCAGAAAATTGAAGATCAACAGGTGTTTCTACCATTTGCAAAAGTCAATTCATTAATAGGTCAAGAAATCCCTAGAGAAGAGATTAAAAGTATTCTTACTACTTTAGATATCAATGTAAATAACGTTACAGAAACTGGACTAGGACTTACTATTCCTGCTTATAGAAACGACGTCACGCGACCTGCAGACGTTATTGAAGAGATACTACGAGTTTATGGTTACGACCGTATAGGCACGAGTGATAAATTAAATGCTAGTATTGCCAAAAGCTCCAGACTGGATAATCATAAAATTCAAAATCTAGTAGGTCAACAGCTTGCTGGTCAAGGTTTTTATGAAATGATGGCAAACAGTCTTACATCAGATAAATATCATACTCTTACTGAACAAATTTCACCTAAGAATGAAGTACGCATGCTCAATCCATTGAGCAGTGACTTATCAGTAATGCGCCAAAGTTTGATTTATGGAGCCCTAGAAGCAGTAGCTCATAACTTAAACCGTAGACAAGATAACTTAAGGTTCTTTGAATTTGGTAGTTCTTATCATCAATATCAGGAACGTCAACTTACAGAGCAAAGACACTTGAGTCTAGTAACTACTGGATCTATTCATGAGCAAAGCTGGAATAATCCTTCTCGCACCGCAGATTTCTTTTACTTGAAAGGAGCTGTAATTGCCGTTCTTAAAAGGTTAGGAATTGAATCTATAAGTGAAAAACCTACTAAAATGGACTACTTAAGTGAAGGAATCTCATTAAATAGTGGAGTGAAAATCGCAGATTTAGGTGTTGTAACAAAGAAGCTTTGTAAATCTTTTGATATAGACACAACTGTTCATTATGCAAACATTTACTGGGATGAAGTTCTTAAACTAGTGAAAGAGAAACGTAAGGCAGTAACATCAATTCCTAAATTTCCCGCAGTAAAAAGAGATCTAGCTTTATTAGTAAATGATGATACGAGCTTTAAAGAGTTATATGATATCGCTTTACAAACCGAAAAGAAATTATTGAAAGAAGTACAATTGTTTGATGTGTTTGAGGGAAAAAATCTTCCTAAAGGCAAAAAGTCTTATGCTTTAAGTTTCTTACTACAAGACGAAGTTAAAACGCTTACTGACAAACAAATAGACAAATCTATGCGCAAGATACAAGAGCAACTTGAAAAACAGGCTGGCGTAGAACTACGTTAAACTCTCAAGTATTTGACAGCTTTCAAACTCCTTTACGACTTATGTTTTGAAGGAGTTTTTGATTTAAATAATTCCTATTATTATTTAAATATTTAATTAAAGAAATCCATGTTTGAGCGCACAGATATTGAACAACAATTACAAAAGGCAAAAAACAAAAAATATCAAGACTCGGACATTCTTGAACAAGTTTCTAAGATATTGAAAGAGGATCAATTAAAAGAAGATGCGATTATGGCTCGCATGAAAAACCCTCAAAAACCTACTCCACGTAATCATTTCAATATAGACTTACTAGAAACAGATCGTATTTATTATGTAGATCAAATAAGAGATATATGTGTCGATTATAGATTAAGGTTTCTTGACACCAAGTATTTTAAAAATGAGATACCTCAAGAAGCAGTAAGTAAAATTAAACGACTAGAAAAAGATCACGACATCACATTGAAAGGTTTTAAAATCGTAGCGCCTTCAAAAATGTTCAAACTAGAAAATGCTGATGATCCTTTATTATTTGCACCTATAGGAAA
>JALZUY010000286.1 GCA_023301395.1 Nonlabens sp. | reverse complement strand
ATCTGTTGGATTTGTTATTTGTATGGAAACGGCTTTAAGTAATTTTAATAATTGTTTACAATAAGATTTATTATGAAAAAATATTTAATAAACGTACCGTTTGCAGTAATTTTAATTACCCAATTATTTTTTCCTGGAAAATATTTTGTATTTCAAATTGTTTGTCTAATGATAATGGTAATTATAGGAGTTTACTTTCTTTTTAGCAAAAAAAAATCTGATTAACATAAATCTAACAAAAGGTTAAATGCTTTATTGAAATTTTCAATGGCTCGAGGTGAATCATCTTTATCGGCATAAATAGATCCTATATTAATGTATAATGTTACCAGTCCAGAAGAATCCTTCTCTCTTTCTTTATAAACTTTTGATTTATTATAATTACTAATAGCCTTGTCATAATCACCTTGATCTGCATAAATATTACCTATGTTCTCTATATTGTAGGCAACTGCCCTTTCATCACCTCTTACTTGATCTATCTCAATAGTTTTTTGATAACTCTCTATAGCTTTGGGAAAGTTACCTTGATTATAATATGCGTTACCTATCGTGTTGTAACTATAAGAAATGCCTCTTTTATTGTTTAAGGTTTTGTAAAGTCTAATAGCTTCCGTATTACGTTCGATAGCTTTTGAATAATCCGACTTCATCATGTCAATGTATCCTACGTAATATAACAGCTGTGCCTTACCAGCCGTATAGTTTAATGAATCAATTATTAATTCAGATTCTTTAATAAACATTTCGGCAGTTTTTAAATCTATTTCTTGTAGATCATAAACTAAATTATTGAGCATTTTAACTCTAGTAGTGTCCTTTTCAGGATGAAGAAATAGTTCTTGTTTTAAACTATCTAGCACCTTGTTTTGTGCTTGAGAAGCTATGGCAAAAAGGGAAAGTACTAGAAATAGAATGCGTTTGTAATTCATAATCTTAAAATCTGTTGGTATTACTAATCATAATAGACCAAAGCTTGTAATAATACTAATAAGCAAGATATTAACAAATAGCTAATCCATTTATGCCATGTTTAAAACTATAAGTGCGTGCGTTGAATAAATTATCGTCTAATAATGAGGAGACTAGGTGATTTATTGTTATTGAAGAATTGTAAAACAGTTATGGTAAGCTTTTACTTGAGTTTAGTGCATAAAAAAGCCCATCCTTATGGATGGGCTTTTTCTTAAAACTGTACTTATATGCCTTATAGAACTTTTACGTTCACTGCATTTAGTCCTTTGTTTCCTTCTTGTAAGTCAAATTCAACCTCGTCACCTTCACGGATCTCATCGATTAATCCTGAAATGTGTACGAAGTGATCTTTATCTACTCCTTCTTCAGTGATGAATCCAAATCCTTTAGTCTCGTTGAAAAATTTTACTGTTCCTTTACTCATTGTAATATAATTAAATTGTTAATACTAACCTACTTGCAAACCTTGTGCCACAAATGATTAGTCCTGCAAAGATAAGTAACTTTGTTGTTGAGCAGCATATTATTACAAATATTATTGATTTAATGAAATTTTATTAAGAATGAGAAATGTAAAAAGGACTTACTCATAACAATTCTTAAGTAATTCACCTACTGTATCCTTTTATAATAAGAGAATAATATCTTTTCAACTTTAAAGAAAATATAGGCATAAAAAAAGCCCAACCTACGGTTGAGCTTTTTTCTTAAACGTTGAATATATGTCTTATAGAACTTTTACGTTCACTGCATTTAATCCTTTGTTACCTTCTTTAAGGTCAAATTCAACATCGTCACCTTCACGAATCTCATCGATTAATCCTGAAATGTGTACGAAATGATCTTTGTCTACTCCTTCTTCAGTGATGAAACCAAATCCTTTAGTTTCGTTGAAAAATTTTACTGTTCCTTTACTCATCTTAAATGTAATTAAATTATAATATAAGTTGCAAAGATAATATGATTAAACCGCATTACATATTTTTTTTAAATATATCTTTATTATTGAGGATTAACAATAGATTACAAGCACATAAACCCCACGATATCAAGATGAAAGCATCTGTTTTTGAAAGAATTACAGACTATTATAACTCATAAATACGGACCTTTTTCTTTTTAAGTCTCATATTATTAGTCTTATCAATTACCTCATAAAGTTTTTTCTTAGGTACTGCCACAAATGCACAATCCTGCTTTAACTCTATAATACCTAGCTCATTTTTCTCCAGTCCACCTTGTTTAAAGAACAATCCAGCGATATCACCTTTTGAGATTTTATCCTTACGACCGCCAGATATGAATACCGTAGCCCATTCTGTTGCTATTTCTGTAGTTTTAGATACAGGAACAAGCACTTCTTCTGTCGTAATAAAGTCTGGAACAGTTTCCTTATTCCATTGAAGGACATAAGCGGTTCCTTGAGCATTCATACGCGCCGTTCTACCATTTCTATGAGTGAACTCTTCAGCTTTTAAAGGTAACTGATAATGAATAATATATTTCAACTCTGGAATATCAAGTCCTCTCGCCGCAAGATCAGTGGCAATAATAATTTGATGTGTACCATTTCTAAATTTAATTAAGGCTCTTTCACGATCCTGTTGCTCTAATCCACCATGGAATAATCCATGCTCTATATTATGAATGCTTAAGTGCTCACTTACAAAATTGATCGTATCCTTAAAATTACAAAAGATAATTCCCGGCTGGTTTCCTATATGCTGTAATAAATGGATAAGTGACTCGAGCTTATCTTTATGAGAAGCTGTAACTTTCTTTACATCAAGTTGAGCAACGCCAGCAGCAGTGTAATCAATTACTTTAGGATTTTTCACCTTAGCAAAATCTGGAATTCTTATGTTTTGTGTAGCACTGGTAAGAACACGTTTCTTTACATGAACTAAGTCAGCAAGAATATCACCCATTTCTTGTTCAAATCCTACTTCTAGTGATTTATCAAACTCATCTAGCACAATAGTTTTTAATTGCTCTATTGAAAAACTCTCTCTATCAAGATGATCCAGCACACGACCTGGAGTTCCTATAACTATCGCTGGTGTGTGTGCCAGCTCTATTTTATCTTTTGAAATTGGTCTACCACCATAGACTGCGTTTGCCTTATAACCGGTTCCCATATCGCGTATCACCTGCTCAATTTGTATCGCAAGTTCACGAGATGGAACGAGAATTAAAAGTTGTACTTCTTTTATACTGGGCTTTAACTCGTTAATCAATGGCAATAAAAAGGCCAGTGTTTTACCAGTTCCTGTAGGTGACAACAATATAGTGCTAGGATAAGCTGGGATAGTGAGCAAGGCTTGTTCCTGCATAGGATTCAACTTTGTTATTCCTAATTTCTTAAGAATTTGCTCTTGGTTTTTGATAGATGTAGACATCTTGCAAAAGTAGTGGTTTCCACTGCCCTATTGTACTAAGAGTGTTATAAAGAAGTATATATGAATTTAGTATTTCGTTTTCGCAAAAGCGTGAAATAGCCTTAAGTCTTCATAACTCAAATATCATTCAATGAATTTGAAACAGTATTAAATAAAGATAAGAATCAGCGCTAGAACTAATCCACCAGCGGCAAACAGCATTCCTTTCTTAAAGATATTTGTGCCAGGCATAAACATCCAAAAACTAGAAATCACAAATGATAATAACCCAAGACCAAAAATGATGTTCAAGAAAAATAAAGGTTGACTAGATTTTGCTTTGTGTAGATGCGTCATTTTATCGAGTATATATGGTAATTCCATTCTTGTATACTCTGCAGCGCCAGTCGTTTTATTATATGTTCCATTTTTAAAGAGAACAATATCACCGCTTGTGCTTTCAATCTTTAGCTTTTTATTACCTATGGCTTGACCTAGAGCTTTTTCATTTAATTGTTTACTTATAACCTTAGAATAAGCAACCTCACGTTTCATAACATCTCCATCACGGAAAATTAAAACGATGCCGCTAATAGCATAGACCGCCATAATCCCAGCAAGGAAGAATCCTAGATAACGGTGAAATACTCTCATTTTAAGCGATATTTTACTTGGTTTAGGCATAATAAACTTTAAAAAATTATTTTAAAACACCATCTACGGCGTTTATGATTTGGTCATATTTTAAATCTCCTGTAAACAGTGAAAAACTCTTGCCATTAAATGGCTCATACACATCACGATTCATACGGGAAAACAAACCTACTACAGGAGCTCCACTGGCACTGGCCAGGTGCATAATTCCACAGTCTGCTCCTACCCATACGTCTGTATGAGAAATGAATGCTGCTATTTCTCTAATATCTTTACTGTAATAGGAAGGCGCTGTAAATCCTATTTGAGATACATTTTCATAAGGTAATACTTCTACGATATGATAATTTGGGAATTCTAATTGCAGTCGTTTATAAAACGGAATCCACCAGTCGGGTTTATAACACTTATCGCCTGTAGCAAATGTAAATAGGGAAATGGTTTTCTTAGAATCGTTTGCTATCTCACGTAGTTTTGCAAGACCTCGTTGAGATTCCTCGTTTGTCAACTCTACACTCAAGTTCTTTACTGGATGGTGTTGATCTGGAAAACCTAGACGTTCCATATAAGCTCTAAATGCATACACTTGCTCTTTGGCAATGTGCATTCCATCTTCATAATGAGCACTAAAATCTTGCTCATCCTCACCATATATTTTAAAAGTTGCATGTGCTAACTGAGTATACAACCTGCCTGAAGAAGATCCAATAACCGCATTTATAGCAAAGTCATACTTCTTTTTACGTACAGATGTTGCTCCTTTTATATAATCTTTAAAGTTTTTAAAAGGCTTTTTAGGTAATCTAGTTATTTGATCAACAGCCTCATAGTTTTCAAAAATAATAGGGCCTAGAAAACCTTGAACTATCAAATCAATTTTGGCATTTGGAAAAGTAGCAATCACCTCTTGAACCAGTGGTGTAATGAGTATTAAATTACCTAATCTATGATTTGTACGTACTATTAAAACATGCTTCACATCATTTAAATCTTTTAAATCACCAGGCTTAGGTTCATGAGTATTCCCTATCTTCCTAGTTAGGGATTTCATGATTTTCCTGCGATAATTATTGATTTTCTTATGTTTTGCCATAACAATTAATAACGAATTTACAAAAGTAAGCAACCGTTGTTAAAGAGATGGATTTTATACTTAATTAAATACTTATTACGCTTTCGCGAAAGCGAATTAAAAAGCAGAAGTATCAGATATTCGATTTTAAAACTACCTGACTTTTCTACTATTGATAAAGTAGACTCCTGTGAGCATAATAGCCGCAGCAATAGCTGACTGTAATGTGATTGTTTCATTCAAGAAATACCAACCTAGTAGTAAGGCTATTATTGGGTTTACATAGGAAGATGTTGCTACTTTCTCAGTGCTCACTACTTTTAAAAGGTAATTAAATGCTGTAAACGCAGCTATACTGCCAAATAAAACTAAACAAATCATAGAAATTTGAGTAGATTCTTGCCAGTTCATCGGTAAAGACCATGATTCACCAAAACATAAACTAGCAATACCTAGAATTATTCCAGCACTAAACATTTGATAACCTGTTGCTATAAAAAAATTAGATGGTGTTTCAGCCTTTGCAACAAACAAGCTTCCTGCACTCCAACTAATGATACAAGTCATAATCATGGTTATCCCTATCCAACTGTTTTCTTGTAGTTCTAATCCTTTCTGACTTACCAATAGATACATTCCTAGTAGCCCTAGAATAACACCTATTATAGGTTTTATTTTCAAAGATTTGCGTTGTGCAAAACGCATCATCAATAACAGCACTAGTGGCTGTAATGAGGAAAGTAAAGATGCAAAACCACTATCAACGTATTTTAAAGCCCATACAAACATTCCGTTTGCATAACCTAAGAATAAAAACCCTGCTAGAATGGAGTTGAATAGTTGCTTTTTAGAAATCCTTAAGCTTTTACCTCTTGAAATAGCGATTGCAAAAATAATAACACTCGCTGTTATAAATCTGGTAGAACTAAGCATAAATGGAGATAGCTCAGTCACCGCTATTTTATTCCATAAGTATGTAGAACCCCAAAAAACATAAACTGCAAAAAAGGATAATATGATTAATGCTGGTTTCTTTTCCATTACCAACTTATAGGTCTATAATCTTTAAGGAACTTACCACACCAGTGTTTACCTGTATTGATTCCATCAAATAATGGATCGAGTACACGTGCGGCACCATCCACAATATCAAGTGGCGGCTGGAAATCATGAAGTTCTTGTTTACGTTTAGAAAGCTCAGCAGGATCTTCATCTGTTACCCAACCAGTATCCACTGCATTCATAAAGATTCCATCCTTTGCAAGTGTTCCAGCAGCAGTATGTGTCAACATGTTTAGTGCTGCCTTTGCCATGTTAGTGTGTGGATGACGGTCTTCTTTAAAGAATCTATGAAATTTACCTTCCATAGCACTTACATTGATAATGTGTTTCTTACCCGTGTTATCTTTTTGCATGATTTCAGTAAGGCGATTACATAAAACAAATGGAGCTACAGAATTAACCAGCTGAACTTCAATCATTTCAGTAGTTTCAATCTCGCCTAGTTTCAATCTCCAGCTGTTAGTTTTCCTTAAGTCTACTTGTTGTAAATCGGCATCAAGTTCACCTTCTGGAAACACCTCTGGTGCACTTAACGCTTTATCAAAACTATAAGGTATTTGAGATAATTGAGCACTTGCTCTTAGCCCTATTCCTGGTTCTGGAC
Organism: Nonlabens sp.; assembly: GCA_023301395.1. Taxonomy (GTDB): domain Bacteria; phylum Bacteroidota; class Bacteroidia; order Flavobacteriales; family Flavobacteriaceae; genus Nonlabens. The sequence goes on along the minus strand of JALZUY010000286.1, from coordinate 8,239 downwards.
CATGCCATGTAACTGGCATATTCTTATTTGAAGATACAGATGGAGATAAGGCTTTTATCTCAGCAAGACATTCTTGATGATCTTTAAGTAACTCTTGAGCAAAAATGGGTAACTCACTGTATTTCAGGTTTTCATTGGGCATTAAATGTGCATAAAAACCAGATGGTCTACGTACAGTTTGTGCCGCATTATTGATGAGTATATCTAACTTTTCATAACGCTGCTCTATAAAATTACAGAATATCTCTACACTAGGAATATGTCTTAAATCAAGTCCATGAATTTTAAGATTATGAGCCCAATCATTATAATCTTTTTCTTTTGAAAAACGGATTGCACTATCTGCTGGAAAACGAGTGGTTGCAATTACAGTTGCGCCGCCACGCAATAACATTAATGATATATGATATCCTATTTTTAAACGTGATCCTGTGATTAAAGCCACTTGACCTTTAACATCGGCAGTTTGAAAACGCTTTGCATAGTTGAAATCTCCACAATCTGTACACATCTGATCATAGAAATGGTGCAGTTTTGTAAATAAGGTTTTACAAACGTAGCAATTTCTAGGTGTGCTTAGTTCTCCAGGATCTTTTTGTTCTAGTTGTTGCTGTAACAATATTTGTGGAGCCACAAAAACACTAGCTTCACGAGCACTGCGTATTCCTGTTTCCTTGCGAGCATGCTTGTCGGCGGTAGCTTTCTTTCTTTTTGCTGCTTTAACAGCATCCTTTTTACGCCTTTTGTATTCATCACGACTAGGTCTGGAGAGTAATCCAGCTTGTTTAATAAGCTCGATACGTCGTTCCATAGGAATCTCAAAAATCTCATCAGTATCTGTATTTAACCTGTTGAGAATATCGATGCATTGCTCGATTTCTCTAGGAGACAGTGATTTTTGAGATGATTTTGATTCTTCCATAAATACTTAAACGATGAAATAAAAATAAGCTTTTAAGCTTTTTCTACATCTTTCTTAGACTTGCGATATAAGAAGCTATTACAAATATTACGCTTTGCAAATCTGTATCGATTATCTGCGTTAACAAGTTTTTTAAAAACTTTTACATCTACTCCAAAGTATTCATAGGTACTTCCATCAGAAAATGTTATTTCTAGAACACGTCCTTTATGGTCAAAATCTTCTATTCCAGTGTTAGTAATAGTTTGCGTGTAAGCTTCTAGATTTGCTTCCTTAGTTTCGGGCGCAATACTTACTAGGAAATGATAACCATCTATGATTTGACGGCTCATTACCTCAGCTTCTTCTTTTTTATCATCACCATCCTGAAATTTGTCAGGATGCCATTCTTTTACAAGATTTCTGTAACTTTTCTTAAGTTCTTTAAGGTCAATGTTTTTCTCAACACTGAACATCTTCTTGTACTGATTAATACGCTTCATTTACTGCTTTTTTTATAGCGTGCAAAAGTAGTCTATTAATCACTTTAAAATCAGTAAAAAGAATTATTTAGCAAGTTTACGTAACGCAACCCATTGTTTGAGCATCTCACGAGCATCGGTAGCTGGATAGCCTAGAACTGTTTTGCCAGCGGCTACGTTATTTAAAACACCACTTCCTGCGCCTACAGTTGCTCCAGATTCTATAGTTGTGTGATCTTTTATAGAGGCACTTCCACCTATGATTACTCCATCGCCAAGTGTAACAGATCCAGCCAATCCACTATGACCGGCCATAATACAACTTCTTCCCATCACGCAGTTATGTGCAATTTGAACTAGATTATCAATCTTACATCCATCACCTATGATGGTTGAATTAAACTTTGCTCTATCTACACAAGAGTTTGCCCCTATTTCTACAGCGTTTCCTATCACTACATTTCCTATATGCGGAATCTTAACGAGTCCACGACCATCGTCTGCTGGTCTATAACCAAAGCCATCTGCACCTATACTTACATTATTATGAAAAATACATTGTGCACCTATTACAGAACGTTCTCTAATCACAGTTCCTGACCATGCAACTGTTTGTGCACCTATAGTCGTGTCATCAAACACGCTTACATTGTGATACAGCAATACTCCATCACCTAACGTTACATTCTTACCTACATAACAATGTGCTCCTATTTGCACACCTTTCCCTAAGGATACCGTTTCATGAATAATAGCCGTAGGATGAATATCAGTATCAAAGACTGGAGTTGGTGGTAAAAATGCCTCGAGCATATTTGCCATAGCAAGATCTGCGTTTTTTACTTTGATCAACACGCGATTATCGCCAGGTTCTAATTCTATATTATCATTTACAATCGCAACAGCTGCATTAGAATCTGCCCATAGTTTTGCGTACTTGCGATTACCTATAAAGGTTAAATCAGTAGCACTAGCTTTGGTGATTTCTTCTATTCCTGTGATGTTTTGAGTCGTTTGACCTAGAATAGTTCCTTGTAGAACATCACAAATTTGTTGAGCTGTATATGAATTCATTAGTTAGCTTTTTTATTAGATTCGTAAAGCTAAACTATACAGATGGTTTTTAAAAATGGTTGTAGGAAACGTTGATTTAGATATTTTGAAGTCTTATCGTTTTGGTTCTCGACTACGCTCGATCGGACAATCAATATTTATATAATAAGAAAACCTCACAGGTTATAGAAACTTGTGAGGTTTGGTATTTTGATTTATTATTTATAGAACGCTTTCGCGAAAGCTTGATACTACAAAGTTGCCATGTCTATAACAAAACGGTATTTCACATCGTTATCTTGTACACGCTGGAATGCAGTATTGATATCTTGCATATCAATCACCTCTACGTCTGATGTGATGTTGTGCTCACCACAGAAATCTAACATTTCTTGTGTTTCTTTAATTCCACCGATTAGTGAACCAGCAAGGTTTTTTCTTCTTAAGATTAAGTTTGCTCCGTGAATATTTTCAAGCGGTTCAATGGCGCCTACTAAACACATTGTACTATCTCTTTTAAGAAGTGCTAGATATGGATTCACATCGTGACCTACTGGAATGGTATTCAAAATGAAGTCAAACGTATTGTTGTGTTCTTTCATTTGGTCTTTATCCTTAGAGATAATTACCTGAGTTGCTCCTAGTCTTTTAGCATCTTTAGCTTTTTTAGAACTAGTGGTAATCATTACAGTTATAGCACCCATAGCGGCTGCAAACTTAATTCCCATGTGTCCTAAACCACCTAAACCTACAATTCCTACTTTATCACCTTTCTTCACTTTCCAGTGTTTCAAAGGTGAATAAGTTGTTATTCCTGCACATAAAAGTGGCGCTACTGATTTAGTATCTAGATTAGTAGGTACTTGAAGCACAAACTCATCTCTTACTACAATCTCTTTTGAGTAACCACCTAATGTGTGACCACCTATATGCTTGTCTTTACTGTTATAAGTACTTGTAGAGCCATTCTCGCACCACATTTCTTGATCTTCTTTACAGGCGCTGCATTCTTGACAAGAATCTACCATACAACCTACTCCTACTAAATCACCTATTTTATGAGAAGTTACATCTTTACCAATTGCAGTTACTTTACCTATAATCTCATGTCCTGGAACGATAGGGTATTTTGCATTTCCCCAATCGTTTAATTTTGCGTGAATATCACTGTGACATACACCACAATAAGTAATATCAATGGATACATCATTATCTAATAAATCACGACGTTCAATATTTATTTCCTTTAAAGGTGCATCATTAGCTGCTGCACCATATGCTTTTACTTCTTTCATAATCTACTTTTGAGATTGCAAAAATTGTACAATTAATCGGTTTATGGTACTAGAGAAATCATAAAGTATCTAGACAAGTTATAGTAAAGAGTTAACGCCGTTTTAAAAGCTATTCCTTGTACAAGAACTATCTTTGGGCAAATACAAATGGCTATGAAAAGATTCTTAATTATTCCAGTTTTTGCTTTTATTTTTTCTTGTAATTCGCCTTCAACAACTGATGTTGTAGATGTAGAAGAAAAGCAAGAAAGATTTAACAATCTAGAAGACACAAACTTAACTCAAGAATTTAAAGATTACTGGTACAGCGGCACTGCCGAAATTTCTAGTTATGAATTATCACAATCCCGTTATGGCGAAATGCGAAATGGAAAAGCGGTGATGATATTTGTAACAGAACCATTTGACACTATTGACGAAGTAAAAGCAGACCGTCCAGATGAAGATTCTAGACCTGTTATGAAACTTAATGTAACGCGTGATTTTAATACTGGGATTTATCCTTATTCTATTATGAGCAGCACGTTCCTTCCTTTAGATAAAAAGGATAATGCACTCAAAATTTCTTCAAGTATTCAAGAATGGTGTGGTCATACTTATATGCAATTGAATCAAAATGAGGCTGTATATGATATCGAACAATTCTCCTATTTCCAATCTGAGACTGATTATAAAATGGAAGTGGAAAATGTAATGACTGAGAATCAAATTCCAGTACAACTGCGATTGAATCCTAGTGAGATGCCTACTGGCGAGCTTAAAGTGATTCCTAGTGCTGAGTATTTAAGATTAAAACACGTTGAGACTAGAGCTTATAATGCAACAGCATCTTTTAAAGAAATAGAAGATGGCTATTTATACAGCATAAGATATAAAGATCTAGATCGTATTATCGCTTTTAAGGTGGAAAAAGAGGCTCCTTATAAAATTCTAACGTGGATGGAACGTTACAGTGATGGTGGCAAGCCTGCAGTATCCACAGGAACATTAATAAAGACATTGAATACTCCTTACTGGTCACAAAACAGCAATAAACACGAAGTATTAAGAGATAGCTTAGGGTTATGATGGAGTTAATAAGCCGTACAGAAGTTATTTTTACCATATCGATTCTTGTACTAACAATAGTTGTTCACCGTTTTGTCATATGGAGTGCTGCAAAACTCTCTAGGGATCTCAATCGTTCTAAATTGAGAAGGCAGTATATCAATAGATATGTAGGATATCTACTCTGGTCACTCGCAACTATATCTATTATTTTTGTTTGGGGAATCTCTAGAGACGGTTTTTGGACTACTCTTGCTTCTACGTTTGCAGTGATAGGAGTTGCCTTATTTGCAAGTTGGAGTATTCTTAGCAACTTTACGGCTAGCTTTATTCTATACTTTGCCTTTCCTTTTAAAATAGGTGATCGTATTAGAGTCCATGATAAAGATTTACCTGTTACTGCTATTATCGAAGATATCAAAGGGTTCTACACCATTCTTAAAACAAACGATGGTGAGATGATTACTTATCCTAATAACCTTTTAATGCAAAAAGGAGTTAGTATTCTAGGAAGTAAAAAGGAATCTGTTTTTGATAAAAATCACGATGATGCTGATCCTACAGCGAGATAATTATACAAGTTGATTTCCTTCAATTTTTGCAATTACAGCAAGCGCGGCTGCTTTACCATTAAGCATCGCTGCATTTAAAGAAGCATTACTCAGTTGATCTCCAGCTAGGAATATATTTTGAGTAAGTTGCGTCTCTGTAGGTGTCATTGCATATTGAATACTCTCGAACGTAGGCAATGCCTTTTTGATGTCTATAATCTTAATTAAATCTCCAGCACTTAGGTTTGCTTGCTCACTTAATTCTTTGCGCACACGTTCTTCAAGTTGGTCGTTACTTAATTTATGTTTTGCAACCACGCTCACACTTATGACTTTAGGATGATTTTCAAAAATATCATTTAAGAAATGGAAGTTATTACTCAAACAATTTTGGCCAGCAATTAAACCAATGGTAGGTTTATCAAAGCCATGTTCATCTGTATCAAAATAAAGTGTTTGAACACTATGCCATTCCTTTTCTGTATCTTTTAAGTTAGGCACAAGAGAATCTGCAGGTGTGGCGATAATGGTGAAATCACTTTTTAAAGTTTCGCCGTTTGATAAATGGATGCTATCTCCTACTACTTCTTTTACGGTTGTATTAAAAAGTATTTGGCCTTTTAAGTGAGCAGCCATTTGTTGTGGAATTGCTTGAATTCCTGCTGCTGGAATAGTTGCATTTCCTAAACTGAACATTTTAAAAACAAATTCAAACATGCGACTGCTCGTTTGTAATTCTGTTTCAAGAAATATCCCAGTATAAAAAGGCTTGAAAAAGCTTTGAATCATCTTGTCGCTAAAACCATAATCTTGTAAATAACTTAATGTGGTTTTCTCTGGACTAGCAAATATGTCTGTAAGGCTTTTTTGTTTTAGCTTTCGCGAAAGCGTAAACACTTTCCATTTATCTCCTAAATTACCTACTCCAGCAACCACAGTACTCCACGCATAACTGAAGTCACGTTGAGCATCACCTATAACATGTTTTTTACCATCTATAAAAACGATAGAAGCTGGACTAAATGATCTCAACTTCAAGGCATCTAAATCTAAAAACTCTTGCGCTGCAGGATACTGATTCAACAACACTTGAAAGCCGTGATCCAATTTCATATGATCTTGCACAGTAGTTTTAACACGTCCACCTACAGAACTAGATTGTTCTATAAGTTGTGCATTATAACCTGTGTTTTTAAGTGTAATTGCAGCAGCAAGTCCACTCACGCCAGTACCTATAATATGAATAGTTGGATTATTTTGAGACATAAATTTAATTTATGCCGGCAAAGATAATGGCTCCTTCTAAATGTCTCAGATTTTAACAAATATTTTACCAACAATTGCCCATTTGCAACTGGAATAATATTCATCTCCATCATACAGGACTTATCTTTGCAATCTTATCAATACTTATTATGATTAAGTTTTTCAAATATCTTGCTATTGCCGAAGGTTACTCATTCCTTCTTATCCTTTTTGTAACTATGCCCCTAAAATATATGGGCGGAATGGGAATGCCTAATAAGATTATAGGAATGGCTCATGGGGTTTTATTCCTTTCTTACATCGTAATTGCTATCATAGTTTCTCAATTGATTAAATGGAATTTTAAAACACTTCTTATTGTAATTGCGATGTCTATTGTTCCTTTTGGAACTTTCTGGATGGAACGTGAGTATTTAGAGAAAGAGTTGAAGGTTTAGAATTGAGTTAACGTATTTCTGTTAGTGTCCAAAATGTAATAATGTTTACTATAAAATTGAGGAGCAATATAGTACTGTCCTACTTCTAACTCCTTGTTCATTTTTGGAGTTCTTATTTTAGAATGGAATAACGGTTTGATAAACTTGTGTTTTAAATCAAATTTTGTTGTAGAGTTATCTAAATTCCCGAGGTACATAATGGTTTGATTGTCAGTAGCTATCAAAATACCATCTGGTAATTTAATCAAACTATTGATACTATTTATTTCAGTTTTTACATTTTCATTTTCTAGAATGTAAGTATTATTTTTAAAATATAAATTTACATTTTTAACACTATCTATAAGAGTTCTTGAGTTTAGAATAGCTTTTATTTCCTCGGCATTATTTTCCAGTTTTAAAAATTTCATCTTTTTAATGCTTAAACTTTTAAAATAAATAGGGAATGATATTAAAGAATCCCCATAGTAATCTTTCAGACTAGCAACATTAACGACAGACTTAAATTGATTTTTTAAACCAAAATTAATTACTTTCAAAGAATTTAAAACATCAATTTGATCTACTTGTTGCCTGTAAGCCAATATTTTAGTGTCTTTGTATCTTTGTTGCTTATTTAACAATATTGAATCAGTCTTAAAACTATTGCCTATAGTAATCAACTGTTCAGATTTCTCAGATGTTTTTTCTAAAATTTCGATTTTTTTATTTCTAAAGTAAGAACCCGTATTAAATTCTAAAATAATTGTGTCACGATAATTGTTAATATCTGCTAATTGGGAAGTAAGTCGAGCAATTACTTTAGCTTTAGAAATATTACCATCATTATAAAAAGGATATCTTAGATATAATTTGACATTATTATAACCTAAATATTCAAATTTATCTTTGTGAACTAATTCTTCTTTACTTCCCTTGAAAATAAGAGAAAATAGAATAATTAGTAAAAAAATATTCTTAATCATAATTATATTTTAAAGGCCTTTTTTCTTCATACGTTCTGATTGATATTCTACTTTTGTCTTTCCGTGAGCTAGCGGTGTTCCATCTTCTCCTAGATTTACTAAAATGATGTTTTCTATGGTAATAATAGTTTCATAGGTCATCTTATTACGTACTTCACACTTTAAATCTATAGACGAATTACCAAATTTATTGACCTCAAGACCTATTTCTACAATATCACCAGGAAGTGCCTCTGGGCAAT
>JALZUY010000285.1 GCA_023301395.1 Nonlabens sp. | reverse complement strand
TTCCGATCTGGTACTGGAAAAACTACACTCGCAAACATTATTGCTCATGAAAGTAAACGTCCATTTTACGCACTGAGCGCTATAAACAGCGGTGTAAAAGATGTAAGAGAAATTATTGAAAAAGCAAAGAGCTCTGGTGGCCTTTTCACAGCAAAAAACCCTATTCTGTTTATTGATGAAATTCATAGATTTAGTAAATCTCAACAAGACTCTTTACTTGCTGCGGTAGAGAAAGGTTGGGTAACACTTATAGGAGCAACTACTGAAAATCCTAGTTTTGAAGTAATCCCTGCACTTCTATCAAGATGTCAAGTTTATGTTTTAGACGCTTTCGCGAAAGCGGACCTAGAACAACTCCTGGAGAGAGCACTAAAAACCGATGAGTTATTAAGTAAAAAAGATATTACCATTCAAGAAACCACTGCCCTATTAAGAATTAGTGGTGGAGATGCAAGAAAACTACTTAACATCTTTGAACTTGTCATAAATAGTCAGCCACAAGGACCTATTATAATTACCAACGAGATGGTATTTGAACAAGTACAATCTAATCCTGCACGCTACGATAAAACTGGTGAACAACACTATGATATCATTAGTGCATTTATAAAATCGATAAGAGGTAGTGACCCAAATGGCTCAGTCTACTGGCTGGCTCGCATGATTGAAGGTGGAGAAGACCTTAAGTTTATTGCAAGACGCATGCTCATACTTGCTAGTGAAGATATAGGTAATGCAAACCCTACCGCACTCATTATGGCAAATAATACCTTTCAAGCGGTATCCACCATAGGCTACCCAGAATCCCGAATTATTTTAAGTCAGTGCGCTATTTACCTCGCAACATCTATAAAAAGTAACGCATCTTACCTAGCGATAGGTCAAGCACAACAGCTGGTTAAACAAACAGGTGACTTACCAGTTCCTCTTGGTTTACGCAATGCTCCTACTAAGTTAATGAAGGGTTTAGGCTATGGTGAAGAGTACAAATATGCTCATGACCATCCAGGGAATTTTGCGCAATTTGATTTTTTACCTCGAGAGATTAGCGGTATTAAAATATTTGAACCAGGAAACAATCCGCGGGAACAAGCACAACGAGATTTTCTAGACAAACGATGGAAAGATCATTACGACTACAAGCCCAGTAAAGATTGAATTTCCAGTAGCTCGTGAACAACTACTTCATCTTGTGGAATTTCCTGATCAGTAGTATGAAACCATATGGTCTTTAATCCTATTTTCCGTGCACCTACTATATCTGCAGCGTAGCTATCACCTATCATGATACTATTTTCCATGGTTGCACCTGCCAGTTCTATGGCTTTATGAAAAATTTGCGGTGCTGGTTTTTTTACTCCTGCAGCCTCTGCAGTTAATACTACTTTGAAGTAATCACTCAATCCTGCTTTTTCTATTTTGTTTTGTTGTACTCCATTAAACCCATTTGTAATTAAATGCATTTCAAAATTGTCTTTTAAGGAATCTAACAATTCTATACATCCAGGAAAAAGATGATTATTGTTAGGTAAATATTCAATATATAAATCTGCAAATAAATTTATTTGATCATCATTTACATCATAATTGCAAGCGTCAAATGCCGTTTTCAATCGTTGATATCTTAATTCTTCCTTAGTAATTTCATTTTCCCTGAACTTCCTCCAAAACTCTAAATTAAGCGGCTCATAAATATCTATAAACTTATCTAACGACAAATCAACATTGTGCTCTTCAAAGATTTGCTTGTAAGCTAGTTTACTGTTTAAATCAAAATCCCATAAGGTATGATCTAGGTCAAAAAAGAGGTGTTTTATATTTTTAAACATGATGTGTCAATAATTTTTTAAGAATAGTATAAATGTGAGAACGTTTTTTTAAATCAAGTTGCGCGTTATCAAAAACAACTATGAAATCTCCTGCTACTTGGTCTGCATATCCCAGCAGTTTATCAATTATAGCTTGCTGACCATTAAGCATAAAATGTTCTATACTCCTATAATGCAGCGCATAAGGATAAATTCGCAGTGGTGTTTGAACCTCATAATCCAAGTCATAGAAATAGAAGCTATGACTTGTACTAGCTCTATAACCTGGAACGTTTGTATAGCCCATACTATAATCCTCTATAGCATCAATATCAACTAGCTGTTTATAATGACCAGGCATAGAAATTTTTGAAAATGCAGTCATGGTTTTAACTAAAGATCTGTTTGTTATGAACTCAAATCGTTCTGCCTCGTTATCGATTTTATCAACTCCATTTGCATAAGAGAAGCGCAATCCTACTTCGGCATAGTCGGCAATATGTTTGATTAATTCACAATAGGTTCTAGATTTATAAGAAACGCCATTATCTACTTGATTGTAGTCTCCTAAGTGAAAGAAAAATAACAATCGCCGGTAGTGTTTAAATTTATTAGGTAATTGGACTAGACTTTCTTTATAGACTCTCAATGCAATGTCATAAACATCAAAAGGATCTTTTACTATTCTTAAATGCACTCCTATTTGTCTAAATAGTTTACGTAATCTAAATTTACTTAAGTTTTTATAAAATGATTGAAACACAGGGATTACAGCACGATTCTTATATTCAAAAACGCTTGCAGTTTCTACAGTAGCTATGATATTTGTCTCACGCTTCTGCGGAAGCGAGATATCAAAACGATTTTCTAACTCTTCTTTAAATTTTGAAATCCATAAATCTACAAGTGGCATTTCTAAAAAATGATGTTGCGCCGCAATACTGGTTGATGCTGAGAAACGACCTAAATCATCTTTTACTTGCGGTAGATACTCCTCATATCTAGCCAATAAGTAAAAGCAAGCAGAAAAAATATCAAATGGTAAGTTACTGCGTTCAGGTGCTCTAAAAAATATAGGTAGTTCCTTCCATTTATGAATATCAATTTCATGAGAATCAATTCCTACCTCATCTAACAAACCATAGGACCATATAAAGAATTCATCTCCTAAGGACTTATTGCCATAAGATAACTTAGGACCATCATGGACGATAAAGTCGCTAATATCCGATGTGAATTGAAACTGTAACTCGATCAATCTCTTAAATACATGTCTGAAGATATATTCTTTGCGAGCGGTTAACTTTTGAGTATATATAAGAACCATTACATTAAATTATGGTCTGCAAAACTGTAAAAATCTTCACTTGTCACAATCAAGTGATCAAGTACTTTTATGTCCATAAGCTTTCCTGCTTCTATTAACTTTTGAGTCAGCCGTTTGTCATCCATACTAGGTTGTAGTTTACCACTGGGATGATTATGAGCAAGAATCATGGCTACCGCACTTTCTTCCACTGCTTTTTGAAAAACGATTCTAGTATCAACCATTGTTCCCGTAAATCCACCTTTACTGATTTGATGTTTTGCGAGCACCTTATGACTGTTATTAACATAAAGAATCCAGAATTCTTCATGTGGCAAATCTCCAATGATGGGTTGCAATACTTTAAATGCATCGCTACTGCAGGTAATCACAGGTCTCGTAGTGGGTAATTCACTGGCTCGTCTTTTACCTAATTCCATTGCAGCTGTTATGGAAATGGCCTTTGCCTCTCCTATTCCTTTAAATTTCATGAGTTCTTTGATACTCATTCTACCCAATTTATCTAAAGAGTTACCAGCATGGTTGAGTATCAATCTACTCAATTCTACTGCACTCATTTCTCTATTACCGCTTCCTATCAGAATGGCAATCAATTCTGAATCAGATAATGATGAGCTGCCGTTAAGAGACAACTTCTCTCTAGGTCTATCATTCTCTGACCAGTCTTTTATTGAAAAGGAATTGGATTCATGCGCCATGCACTAAAGATAAACTTTACCTAATAAATACAGGCTCGTTTTCGTTCTCAGTATCTGCCGATGAATAGCGGTAATCGTTCTCTTGAAAAGCAAGAATATCTTTAAGACTGTTAGCATCATTTTCAACTAGAAAACGCGCCATAGCGCCTCGAGCTTTCTTAGCAAAGAAGGAAATCACCTTAAGTTTACCATTTTTATAATCCTTGAATACAGGTGTAATCAATTGTCCTTTTAAGGTTTTCTTATCGATTACTTTAAAATACTCATTACTAGCCAAACTTACAACGATCTCACCATCAACGATTTCAGTATTTAAAGATGGTGTCACTATGTCTTTCCAAAATGAATATAGATTATTATGGTTTCCCACAGGAAGCTTAGTACCCATTTCCAAACGATAAGGTTGTAACAAATCTAGTGGTCTCAAATACCCATACATTCCAGATAGAATACGCACTTTATCCTGTAAGGCTTTTTCTTTATTTTTAGGTAAACTGTAAGCATCAAGACCAGTGTAAACATCTCCTGCAAATGCATATACTGCTGGCCTACTATTATTTATATTAAAAGTTTCTTTAAAGTCTTTGTAGCGTTGATGATTCAAATCTGCTAGCGCATCAGAGATATGCATCAACTCACCTATTTTTTTCTTAGACATCTTCTTAAGAACTCCATTAAGCTTTTTTGCTTCTTTAGGAAATAAAGGTTGTGTAGAATTTTTTGTAGGCAATTGAGACTGGTAGTCCAGTGTTTTTGCCGGTGATAAAAGAATTTTCATAAAGCTCTATTTATGACTCAAAAATAAGAGTCACAAAAGCAACTTAAAGGTAAAATCAAGTTAAGTTATCAATATAATGATTGATAAAACTGGTATTATATTTCTTTGGAATTTGTAGCGTAAAGGCGCCATTTATCAATACATTGTGTCATGTCTGCAGGAATGTCACAATTAAAACTCATCCATTTTTTAGTCACAGGATGTTCAAAACCTAGTGTTTTTGCATGCAAAGCTTGTCGAGGCAAAATCTTCATACAGTTATCCACAAATTGCTTGTACTTAGTAAAACTTGTTCCCTTAAGGATCCTATCACCTCCATATCGTTCATCATTAAAGAGTGTATGACCTATATGTTTCATGTGAACACGAATCTGGTGTGTTCTACCAGTTTCTAACTTACATGAAATCATGGTTACATAACCCAAGTCTTCAATCACACTCCAGTGAGTAACAGCTGGCTTTCCTTTGAAAGCTTCTTCTCCAGACCACACATAATTCTGTAATCTATTTTTAGGATGTCTACCTATATTCCCTTCAACAGTTCCATTTTCTTCATTGAAACTGCCCCATGCGATAGCAACATATTCACGTTCACTTGTTTTTGCAGCAAATTGAGCACTCAGATAAGACATAGCTTGCTCTGTTTTTGCAACAACTAGTAAGCCGCTGGTATCTTTATCTATACGATGAACTAGTCCTGGTCTATTACTACTATTATTAGGCAAATTCTCAAAATGATGAATCAATGCGTTAATAAGAGTTCCAGAATAATTACCATGTCCTGGATGGACTACCATTCCAGCTGGTTTATTAACTACAACTAGAATATCATCTTCATAAATAATATCAAGAGGAATATCCTCAGCAACTAGTAAATTTTCATGTGGAGGATGCTTGAAAAGCACACGTATATGGTCACCACCTTTAACTTTATAATTTGACTTTACGACTTCATCATTAACTCTTACAGAGCTATCTTTAATACTTTGCTGTAGTTTACTACGCGTAGCATTCTCGATAAAATTCATTAAATATTTATCTACTCTTAACGGATCTTGCCCATCACTTACAGTAAATTGATGGTGCTCATAAAGATCATCATCATGAGTATCATCCAGTTCTTCGGGATTAGTTATCTGTGGCATCTTCTTCTGGAGTATCTTGAGCAGCTGGTTCTTCTCTGTTCAATAATGATTTATCACCTAGCACTAAGTCTATAACAGATGTTTTCATGAGCGATTTTCCAGCTTCTATCTTTGCACCTTTGTAGCGCAACTCTAGAACCATGTCCGTAGCTATATGCGGTCTATATGTTATTTCGCCTACTTTAAAACCTAGAGCCTTTAAAGTAGGTTCAGCCTGTCTTCTTGTTTTATTAGTAAGATTAGGCACTTGTATTTCTCCATAACCAGATGGATTTAACTTAATATAAATTTGTCTGTTTTCTTTAACAAACTTTCCTGCAGCAGGATCTTGTTCAATAACACTGCGCGGTGGATATTCTGGATTATAGCTAGAACTATCTATGAGTTTGCGCCTCAAATCAAGCTCTTCTAATCGATCGTCAACCTCTACAAGAGATAATTTAGCAAGATTAGGCACCTCAATCTTCTGACCATGATTAGTATAATAGCTTAACCAAAATAAGTACAGAAAACACAAAGCAACAAGCAAGCCTACTGCTAATAGTAGATGTTTTAAAAACGTTTTAGTAAACAGGAATTTTATAAAACTCATGGAATTAATTCAATTCATTTAAAAATGCAGTAAAATTAACACTCACGCGTTTTGCACCATTTGTTTGCAAATAATATCTATCTCGTTTAGCATTCATATTACCTATTTCTAGCATGAAAGCTGGAGCATTTATTTTCTCTAATAACGCAACACCCGTTATTTCAGTACGCACTGTTGAAAAATAAGAATCTTGAGCAAGGTGATTTATCAACTTTACGGCATATTCTTGACTTCTCTCAAAAGAAGAATTTTTATCGTTAAGAACAATCGCTGCTTGCCTAGGTCCATTTTTTGAAGAACCCATATGTACAGATATAACTAGATCGGGCTTGAGCGCATTTATTTGCGCAGCACGTTCATCTATCGTTAATTGTACACCTGTTGGATTATGATAAATCACGTTTAAATTATCTTTTACCTCACCAGTCAATTGAGCGACTAGGCTCGATAAAATCTCATATTCACTTTCAGAATCCACAATAGCCCCTTGATCGACACTATCATGACCGCGATCAACAACTACTGTAAAAGGTTTTACATTATCACAATTTGCTTTTGCCGTAAAGGCAACAGCACTCAACGCTATAAAAAGAAGATATTTTTTCATCTTAAAAATTTGTTCAAATATAATCATTGAAAACTTACTTAGAAGCAGTTCTTTTTTAACTTTGTTGTTCACGCTATTGCAAAAAGTCAACACATGAAAAACATTGCGGTATTAATGGGCGGTTATTCTAGCGAGTGGCAAATCTCTTTAAAGAGTGGCGCTGTCATTGCTGGAAACATTAATCGTTCTTTTTATAATGTTTACCAAATCATAATTTTAGAAGAAGGATGGTACTATCTTGATTCTAGTGAGCAAAAACATTTCATAGATAAAAATGACTTTAGCATAACCGTAAATGACGAGCACATTACCTTTGACTGCATTTACAACACCATTCACGGTACACCAGGAGAAGATGGAATCTTTCAAGCATATTTAGAATTACTTAAAATTCCACAAACCTCTTGTGATTCTTACCAAAGTGCAATCACCTTCAATAAAAGAGATTGTATTGCCGTTTTAAAACCATGGAACATAACAACCGGTAATCACATTTACCTAAATAAAGGAGCAGCTTATAATGCAGTTGATATTGCAAATAAATTAGGACTTCCTTATTTTGTTAAAGCAAACCGCAGTGGTAGCAGTTTCGGCGTTTCAAAAGTCTATAAAACCGAAGATCTCGACACAGCTTTGAATCTTGCCTTTGAAGTTGATACCGAAGCTATCATAGAATCATTTCTTGACGGCATTGAAGTTTCCGTAGGTATTTATAAAATAGATCAGGAACTAATAGTTTTACCACCTACTGAGATTGTGAGTGAAAACGACTTCTTTGACTATGAAGCAAAATATAGCGGTAAGTCCGAGGAAATAACTCCTGCAAGAATCTCAGCAAAATTAACACATGCAGTTCAAGAACAAAGTAAAAGAATTTATGAAGTCTTAAATTGCAAAGGAATCGCAAGAGCAGATTTTATATTCCATAATGGAATACCGCATTTTATAGAGATTAACACAAATCCCGGTATGAGTCCTGAGAGTATTATTCCACAGCAAATAAGAGCTACTGGAAAAACACTTGAAGAAGTCTTTACCGCCGTGATTGAAAACACCATAAAATATCATTCATGAAAAGAGCTATATTCCCGGGAAGTTTTGACCCCATAACTTTAGGACATGTTGATATCATAAATCGTGGACTGGACTTATTTGATGAAATTATTATCGCGATAGGTGTAAATGCAGAGAAGAAATACATGTTCTCACTGGAGCAACGTAAAGAATTTCTTGAAAAGACATTTGAAAATGAAGTAAGGATTAAAGTGATGACCTATACTGGACTCACCATTGATTTTTGCAAGGAACAAGAGGCTCCTTTTATTTTGAGAGGACTTCGCAATCCAAATGATTTTCAATTTGAGAAAGCCATTACACAAACCAATCGTAAATTATCAAATATTGATACCGTTTTTCTCATTACCAGTCCAGGTAAATCATATATTTCTTCCTCAATAGTTAGAGATTTAATAAGAAATAATGGAGATTATACCATTTTAGTGCCAGATACCGTAAGATCATGAGATTAACCATACTATATTTCTTTTTACTAAGCATTATCTCCTGTCAGCAATCTACTCAAGAAATAGAAGAAGTTAAGGAGTGGCAAACACCATTTGAAGAAGGAAACGGTAATCAAACAGCTACCTATGAAGAGATTATTACTTTTTATAAAGAACTAGCAAACTCCTATTCCACCATAAGTATAGAAGAAATAGGAAATACCGATAGTGGTTTGCCACTACACTTAATAAGCTATTCAAAAAATAAGATCAATTGGAATTCTTCAAATGAAGGTCAAATTAAAATCCTCATTAACAATGGCATCCATCCAGGAGAAAGCGATGGAATAGATGCTACCATGATGTTACTTCGTGATCTAGCAACTGGTAAGCTAGAAACTAATGATAATTTAATTTTTAGTTCCATAGCTGTTTATAATGTAGGTGGCTCTTTAAATCGCAACAGTCATACACGTACAAATCAAAATGGACCAGAATCTTATGGCTTTAGAGGAAATGCACGTAATTATGATCTCAATAGAGACTTCATTAAGGCCGATACTCGTAATGCACAAGCTTTTTACTCCATTTACCATAAAGTAAATCCAGATATATTCATAGACAACCATGTTAGCAACGGCGCAGACTATCAGTACACATTAACACATCTATTCACCCAGCACGATAAACTGGGCAATGAAGCAGGATCATATTTATACAATACCATTCAACCACAACTAGAGGAAAGATTGTTAGAACGCGGACATATTATCACACCATACGTGAACGTTTATGGAAAATCCCCCGAAGTAGGTTTCTCACAATTCATGGATTATCCACGCTATAGCACAGGCTATACAAGTTTATGGAATACTATGGGAATGATGGTAGAAACGCACATGCTCAAACCATATAAGGATAGAGTAATAGGTACAAAAGCGATTATGGAGGAAATGATTGAGATAGGGACTAAAAATATTACAAACATAAAAGCTGCTAGAATCGCTTCTTTTAATCACTACTCACAATCCAATTTCTATCCTTTAAATCATAAAATAAACAGTAATAAAGTAGACACATTACTTTTCAAAGGCTATGAAGCTATCATTGAAGTGAGTTCTGTCACAGGACAAGATTTAATGACCTACGACCGCAATCAACCCTTTGAAAAAAAGACACCGTATTACAATCATTTTACGGCTATTGATTCCATAGTAATACCTCAATACTACATCATTCCTCAAGGTCACTGGGAAGTCATTGAACTTTTGCGAATGAACCATATTCAAATGGAAGCCTTACCTAAAGACAGCACAATGACCGTTTCACAATACCGCATTGAAGACTATAACACTTCAAAAAGCGCTTATGAAGGTCATTATCCACATTCACAGGTTGTGGTAAGTGAGGAAGATGTTGAATTACGCTTCCGCGAAAGCGATATCATAATCCCTACTACTCAACCAGGCATAAGATATATTATAGAAACACTCGAGCCACAAGGACAAGATTCATTTTTTAAATGGAACTTTTTTGACACCATTTTACAGCAAAAAGAAGGCTTCTCCTCTTATGTTTTTGAAAGCTCTGCAAAAGAATTACTGCAATCTAACTCAGCTCTCAAAGCAGAATTTGACTCTATTAAAAAAGTGAATTCAACTTTTGCAGCAAGTAACGGTGCTCAATTAAAGTGGTTGCACAATCGCTCACTCAATTATGAGAAAGCACATTTAAACTACCCTATTTATAAAGTATATAACAATGATTAAAAAAGTAATTTTACTCCTAACGGCATGCGCCATAATCTCCTGTAAAAACAATCAAACAGACACTGTACTAGAAAGCACTGGTGTCATAAAAACAGACCGTTTGATAGAAGATTTTACTTGCAAACAGAAAACTTATATTTTCCAAATCCCTTTTTATCAAGGTAGTACTGAGATTGAAAACAGGTTAAATAAAGACCTGAAAAATCTAATCACACAGGACTTTATTGATGTGACTTATAATAAAGATGCTGATCTTAAAGAGATATGGGAATTATTTATGAATGAACGTGAGCGCAAAATTTGTGCAGGAAATAAGAACGGCATTAATAATATTTCAATTGAACACATAAGCCAGAACGATAGCATCCTGAGTTATGAAATTGTTTACTCTCGTGATAACAAGAACAAAAGACTTACAAAGACTTTTAAGAAACCTGGACTCATAGAACTTAAAATCAATGATCTAGCCAAATCCGGTAAAGAAGATGACGTAAGACGCATTTTTGACATCAATTTACAACAATCAGTCGCAAATATGTCTCTAGAAATTAAACCTGAAGATTATAATGGTTTTAGAGATTTTTTGGAAAGTAAAGCTTTCAATTTCACTAAAGAAGAATTTGAAAGCGCCACTATGGCTATACACATCGCGAGCCCTGATTCATTGATACTTCAAATGAGTAAAAAAATTGAGTTACCGTCCAAATATTCATACCTGAATGAGGATGTAAAAGTTGAAATAAGAGCTCAAGAGATGGACTATTATTTAAATCTAGCTGCGCTTAAAATCTAGAGTCTGGTTAGGGAAAAGCTCTTTAATATTACTATAAGAAGAATTAAGAGCAGCCTCAGCTTCTTCTTTTTTAAGCCAAACTGCTATATCTATTCCTTCTTCTTCTTGTGGTTTCAAAGAACCTTCAAAGTCAGTTTCCATGAGATACCAGTGAGTCAATTTTAATTTCACTCCATTCTTTCTATTGAATACATGATAGGTGCGACCTAGTTTCTCAATGATTTGTAATTTTTTTGCACCTGTTTCTTCCACAATTTCTCTTTTGGCTGTTTTTTTCATACCTTCAAATGGGTTTGCCTTACCTTTAGGCAAATCCCATTTACCATTGCGATGAATGAACAAATAGTCATTGTTTTTATTCATCACAAGACCGCCGCCTGCTTTTACCAGTGGCAATTTACTATGTAATCGTTTGAGTAATTTCTTATTACTTTTTGAAAAAAGCAATACTTTTTTAAGCTTTCCTTTTTCAATCTTTTTAATGACTTTAAGTAAATCAAGAAAACAAAGTTTACCCA
>JALZUY010000284.1 GCA_023301395.1 Nonlabens sp. | reverse complement strand
TAATTCTGGAGATTTTAATTTCCTTACTTGATGCGGAATCAACTGATTAAAATATAGTACTTTTTTATCTTGCTACTATCTCTTCAAACTAAAGTGACCTCTTACATCAAAATCTCCGCGAGAATCTTTGATTTCCAGTAAGAACCAGTAGTCAGACGATGGCATAGGATTACCGTTATACATTCCATCCCAACCTTGAGAATCTTTGTCAAAGGTCTTGAGAAGTTTTCCATGACGATCAAAGATGGCAAAAATTGCATCATCAAAAGTTTCAATATCATCTACCTGCCAGAAATCATTAAAGTTATCTGAGTTAGGCGTGAAAAATTTAGGGTAATCGATAATAAGTACTCGTTGTGATGGAGTAGGATCACAACCATTAATGTCTATAACAACTACATCATGATAACCACGAGTTACATCAGAAAAAATATTACTGCGTTGAGGTTCTCCATTATCAAGTACATATAGATAGTCTCCATCACCACTTACAATAACTGTTATTGAATTAGGGTCTGCAAAATCTACTTTTACGATAAAATCTATCATCGCACTACTAGATTGAGTCACTAAGAAACGTGCCGCTGGTGATGAACAACCTTGAGCACTAGTAATAATTACATTGTAATCTCCTGGAACGGTAATATCTATAGAAGAAGTCGTTTCTCCAGTTGACCACAAGTAAGTCTCGCCAGCGACTCCAGTAGCAGCATCAGCAGTTACAAATATGTCACATATTACGTAGTGTCTATCAATAGGTGCTAGAGGTAAAGGATTCACTATTATATCAAAGTTCCCAATGCTTGAACAACCTAGAATGCTTTCAGTAACTAGCGTGAAAATTTGAGTTCCGTCAATTGCGGTTATAGTTCCTGTTATTTCATTAGTTTGATTCTCAGCATCGGCTTGCGAGAAGAAATATCGGACCGTATGATTTGCTTGATTTAAAGAACCTAATGCAGGAATATCATTTACTAATACGTCTACAATTATAAGTCCGTCATAATCGTCATCGCAAAATGTCATATCATAATTTCCAATAGCTGGTAATATAGGACTAGCTTGAATTTGTAAATCAAAATTAGTGACAAAGAAACAACCTGTTGTGGTGTTTTCTAATCTTGTAAATATGGTCGTTGAATTTGCCGTGTAGATAAATGGAGTAGGTAATGCATTGATACCATCAGCAGCGTCGAGTGCATTATCATAGTAGGTTACCATATTATTATTAGGCAATGGATTTATGAAACTTGATGTAACCTCTTTTAAATCAACTTCCATCGCTGGATTATCACAAAATCTATAGGATGCAACAGGTGTGAAAAGTGGCGGTAATTCAACTTGTAATTCCAGTGGTCCAATCGCATAACAAGCAGATATGGTGTTGAATAATCTTAAATAAACGGTTTGAGGATTTGTTGTATTCGTAAAGTTTGTTTCATCTGGAATAGGGTTTGTTCCGGCCTCAGCTTCTAGTAGGTCAGTGTGCCACGTAACGATTGAGTTGAATGGTCTGGTTCCTATAACTTCGCTTTCGCGTAAGCTTAAATCAAAAGTTGTAATGCCATCATAATCATCATCACATTCTATGGATGGATTCACTACTGTTACAGTAGGAGCGTCTACAACGTTTAATTCAATATCCTCAAGTTCAAAGCATAAAACGTCATTACCTATACGTGCTATAATTGTTTGTGGATTTGATGTGTTTGTGAAAACAGTAGGTAATGGGTTTGTGTTATCATTAGCATCTGTCGTGTTATCAAAAAATGCGATGGTCAGGTTTGCTGTGATTCCATTCCTAATTTGGTCAATTGTAGGTTGTAAGTCAAAGGTGGAAATTCCATCATTATTATTATCACAGACTGTTAAATCGTCTGGACTATTGAATGTAGGAGTTTCATTTACTTCAAGGTTAAAAGAGTCTGTTCCAAAACAAGTAACGTCTGTAATATTCTCGACACGTACAAAGATAGTTTGCGGTGAAGAGCTGTTTAAAAACCCAATATTTTTATCAATAGGATTACTATTACTAGAGGCATCACCAGCTGATAGGTGATAAGAAACTACTTTACCAGATTGCCCGTTTAAAATCTCGTTATCTTTAGTACCTAACAAGAAACTCTCTATTCCATCTCCGTCAGACTCACATATATTGAATAAGGAAATATTTGGAAATACGGGTAGTGTATTCACAGTTATAAATTGCTGCACTACCGTAGGACAACCATTTATATCATCAATTACTCTTATGAAGACAATTTCTGTTTGTGCGTTATAAGATATGATTCCAGTTATTGCATTACTGCCAGAGTCAGCATCGGCTAAAGAAGTGTGATAGGAAAATGTACGATCAATATCTGTTGTTACTTCACCTTCTTTACTGGTTAAGTCTATTAAAAAGAATCCATCTTGATTGTTGTCACATATTACATATGGTGAAGGGGCAACAGCTACTGGTGCTGGTAATATGGTGATTTGCATAGGGTGCACGTCTGAACATCCATTGAGATTAGTAACTTGAACAAAAACATCAAATGGATTTGTGGTATTAGTAAATGTTGTAATAGGATTGTTATTATCGTCTGCATCCAGTTGTGTTAAAAAGTAAGTTACAGGAAATGTGTTGGGCAGTATTCCACGAGCAGCATCATTGAAAACGGATAAGTCTATTGTTGTAATTAAGTCTTGATCTTCATCACAATAGGTTTGATCTGAAATAGGATCAACCTCAAAGAATGGATAGACTTCTATCTCAATTTCTGCAAATTCTACACAAGTAGGACTGATAATACGTATCCATAATGTTTGTGGATTAGTAGAATTAGGATATCCCATCGTTTTATCTAATCGATTTGTATCTGCTTGCTGGTCTGTTATGGTTTCGTAAAATTCCACGGTAACCATTTCTAGTCCATTGACAATATCGAGTTGCATTTCGTCAAGATTAAAATTCTCAATACCATCATTGCTAATATCATCGCATAATTGAAAATCTTGAATTTCAGTAGCATCAAGTAAAAGATTGGAATAAAGTCTTATAGTTGCTATACTTGAGCATCCTGTGGTATTATCGATCACTCTTATAAATACATTTTGAATTCTAGGAACTGTATTGTCAAATGCGGTTGGATTCATGATAGGATTTATCCCAGACTCTGCATCGGGTAGAGATAAATGATAAGTCACGCTAAAGTTCGATAAACCACTAGTGAATTCAGATTCTACACTAGTAATATCAAATGTAGCTAGTCCATCTCCATCTTGGTCACAAGCGTCTATTTCTTCTAAGGAAGAGCTTAACACAGGTGGAACAAACAAATCTATTGTTACTGTACTTGTTTCAAAACATCCAGAAATTGGATCTGTAATGCGAGCGATTATAGTATCTGGATTTGAAATGTTTGTGTATGGAGAAGATAGCGAATTAGTATTAGTATCAGCATCATTGATACTGCTGTGATATGTGATTACATTACCGGTACTCGATGTTACTTGATTATCAAGATTTGTAAGATCTATGTTTGTCGTGCCACTAGAATCATCGGCACAAATAATTAAATTAAAATCGCTAGCTACTGGGATATGATTTACTATTAAATTAAATGAAGAGATACCTTGACAACCAGAATCTAAATCATTAATTCTTAAATATATAACCTGTGGACTTGATGTGTTGTTATAATTAGTAGGTAAAGCATTTGTCTCGTTTTGTGCATCATTAAGATCTTCATAAAAGGCAAAATTGTAATTTCCAGCTGATAAACCACTTACTATTGTATTTCCTTGCGTATCAAGATCAAAGCTCTCTATTCCATCATTACTTGGGTCGTCACATAACTCAAGATTGAGAAGTGTAAGATTAAGTTGATTAGGGTCTATTGTGACAATCACATCATCTGTTATTATACAATTAGGACCAGTACTAGGAATGGTTACCTCAACAGTATATGTAGCTGTTGTGTCAACAAAAAGTGTTGTTCCTGTTTGACCAGTGATTAGAGTTCCATTGTTAAACCATTCATAAGTTGCAAGAGGATTTCCTACATCAGCATCTAGTGTAGCATCTGTGCAAACAAGTAGATCAGGACCTAGTTCAACATCAGCCCTTAGACTGCCGCTTTCAATAAAAACAGCGGTATCAAAACGGAAATCAAATTGATCTGCAACCACCATTTTTAAATGGTAAGATTGATTAGGGATTACTGGAGCTGTTGCTGTAAAGGGCACGGTTCTTCCTTCATAATTTGTATCACCTATTTGTGTTCCACCAAAAAAAGCGACATTTTCTTCTGCGCATTGTCCAACTACTTCGGGATGTACAGTATCAATTCCAACAGGAGTATTTGTGCCAGGTACTAACGCCATATTTTGATATGGTAAACTACTACCTGTTGGTCTTAATAAGAGTGCAAAACCATCAGCAACGTTACATGGGAAATCCATTTGATATTCCTCCGATGCTAATAGATAGTTAAAACTAATAACATCAGTAACACTAACTAGATCAAATTCAATGACTGTAGCATTTAATGTATTTGAAATACCTAAAGCGTTTTCTAGATCTGTATCACCATTCCAGGCCATATTGCCTTCATTAAGATCAGGGATAATGATACTGTTTCCAGCAGATATTGCATTACCAGTGGTTAAAAAGAATCCATCGTTAAATGGAAAGGCAGTTCCAGCTTGATTAAAGCTCCCAAAACTTCCTAGTCCATTAACTGAACCATTTGTAGGAGAAGTAATATTACTGATTTGGACACAATCATTGTCTAGTGATTGTCTAACTAACTGGTCAGCCGTAGCACCAGTTGTAGTTGTAATAAGTTGGGCCGTAGCGTTAAAACTTAAAAATAAGATAGCTGCTATTAGAGCATTATGCAATATTTTTCTTTTCATAAGTAGGCAAAGGTATGAATCAAGGGTGAAAATAGGTATTTTGTCGGATTTCACACTTGTAAGCCTTTAAAAATAACGATAATTAATCATTTTTATCGATGAAGTGAGTTTGTTTGCTGAGCTTGGACTAGTGTGCAGAAGATAAAACTTAAATGCATAGAGCGTTATTGTCTTATTTGTGTCTAAGTTGCTGACAATCAATTGAGAATTAATTCAATTATTAATGTAATTCTCATTTTTTAATAGGTAGCCTTTTACTCCTTATCTTTGTCATTGAAAAGTTGATAATATGGCGATGAATAAAAATGGTGTTTTAGGTTGGGCTACACTTATAATGATTATTATAGGTTTGGGTTTAATAGCATTAGGAGCATTTAGATATAATCAAGTTGCAGGATATGGATTTGCCGCTGTAGGAGTAGGTTTCTTTGCAATTGCTTGGGTTTTTAATGCATTGAAAGGCCGTGTTTAAGTGAAAGAATTCATCCATTTTGAAGACTTAACAAATCTTAAAAACATTCTTCCTACTGTAATAGGAGCCATACTTTGTATTGTTTTTGGATTCTTAATTATTACTGATGATGCACCAGTGACCTATATGATTCCAGCGTTTATTGGAATTACTTTATTAGGAATACCGCAAATCAAAAACATAAGACATAGAAACACTATAAAGTATAATAACACAGGTTTGACAGCAAAATTATTAGGCCGTAAAACTTTTGGTTTTCAATTTATGGATATTGAACAGTTTAGTCTCAATGAAAAAGAATTGATTTTAAATATAAAAGGGATGGATTTGGTTACGCTTTCGCGAAAGCGTTTTCAAGAAAAATCTTTACAAGAATTACATACATTAATAAAACAAAAAACAACGCAACGATGAGCGATGATAAGCAAGTGATTTTTTCTATGTCAGGTCTTTCAAAGACTTACCAAAGTACAGGGAAGCAAGTTCTTAAAAATATACATTTAAGCTTTTTCTACGGAGCAAAAATAGGTATCCTGGGTCTTAACGGTTCTGGTAAATCTACTTTGATGAAGATTATTGCTGGGATTGAAAAGAACTATCAAGGTGATATTAATTTCTTACCAGGTTATAATGTAGGTTACTTAGAACAAGAGCCTGAGCTGGATGCGAGTAAAACCGTAATGGAAATAGTGCGTGAAGGAGTTGCTGAGACGGTTGCTATACTAGATGAATACAATAAGATCAATGACGATTTTGGCCTAGAAGAAGTTTATTCTGATGCTGATAAGATGGAGAAATTGATGAACCGTCAGGCTGAGTTACAGGATAAAATTGACGCGACAAATGCATGGGAACTTGATACTAAGTTAGAAATTGCAATGGATGCATTACGCACACCACCTGGAGATGCAAGTATTGAAAACCTATCTGGTGGAGAGAAAAGACGTGTAGCATTATGTCGTTTATTACTTCAACAACCAGAGATTTTATTACTGGATGAGCCTACTAACCACTTAGATGCAGAGTCTGTATTATGGTTAGAGCAACATCTTGCTCAATATAAAGGAACGGTAATCGCAGTAACGCATGATAGGTATTTTCTTGATAATGTTGCTGGATGGATTCTAGAATTAGATCGTGGTGAAGGTATTCCATGGAAAGGAAATTACTCGAGCTGGTTAGAGCAAAAAGGTGATCGTTTAAGAAAAGAAGAAAAGACAGAATCTAAACGCCAGAAAACCTTGAAGCGTGAGCTAGATTGGGTACGTCAAGGTGCAAAAGGTCGCCAGACGAAACAAAAAGCACGTTTGAATAACTACGATAAGTTATTGAATGAAGACCAAAAACAAAAAGAAGAAAAATTAGAAATCTACATTCCTAACGGTCCACGTTTAGGTACTAACGTGATTGAGGCGAGTGGAGTGAGTAAAGCTTTTGGCGATAAGCTCTTATATGAAGATTTGAACTTTGTATTACCTCAAAACGGAATAGTAGGTATTATAGGACCTAACGGTGCTGGTAAAACAACCATTTTCAAAATGATAATGGAACAAGAGCAGCCAGATAAAGGTTCTTTTACAGTAGGAGAAACGGTAAAACTAGCATATGTAGATCAAGACCATAGTGATATCGATCCAGAAAAGTCCATATGGGAAAACTTTGCTGATGGTCAGGATATGGTGATGATGGCGGGAAAAATGGTCAACTCTAGAGCTTATTTGAGCCGCTTTAATTTTTCAGGATCTGAGCAAAACAAAAAAGTAGCTGCACTTTCAGGTGGTGAGCGCAATCGCTTGCACCTTGCTATGACTTTAAAAGAAGAAGGAAACGTATTGTTACTCGATGAACCTACAAACGACCTTGATGTAAATACATTAAGAGCACTTGAGGAAGGACTTGATAACTTTGCTGGTTGTGC
>JALZUY010000283.1 GCA_023301395.1 Nonlabens sp. | reverse complement strand
ATCTCAGACGATGACAAAAACGATACTCCAGATTCTATTTTTCCTAACAACTGGATCTCTACACATCAAAATGGTGACATAGCGCTATATCCCATGTTTGCAGAGAACCGCCGACTAGAGCGCAGACCCGATGTTTTAGATACGCTAGAAGGTGAAGGTTTTTCCATAAATAATATTGTCGATTACACGAGTGCAGAGGAAGAAGGTTTCTTTCTAGAAGGAACAGGTAGTCTATTACTCGATCGTGTTAATAAAAAAGCATACTGTAGCATCTCTCCAAGAGCAGACGAGGAATTAATGATTGAGTTCTGTGAGGAATTTGAATATACTCCAGTAATCTTTACTGCTTTTCAAACTGTAGAAGGTGAGCGCTTACCTATTTATCATACTAACGTAATGATGGCGCTAGGTGAGAACTATGCAGTGATATGTCTAGATTGTATAGATGATAAAAAAGAACGTAAAAGTGTACTTTATCAGCTTAAAGAAACGGGCAAAGAGGTCATTGCGATAACTGAAAAGCAAGTAAACGCTTTTGCTGGTAACATGATGCAAGTTCATAATGCTGCTGGAGAAAAAATATTAGTAATGAGTGATCAAGCGTATCAATCTCTAACTGCTGAGCAAATTAAAAAACTAGAAAAGTATAACGAGATTTTACATCCATCAATCGAGACCATTGAAACATTAGGTGGCGGCTCTGTAAGATGTATGATGGCTGAGGTGTTTTTGCCTAAGGTTTAATTAAAATCATTACAAAGCAAAAAGCGCAGAAATTGATTCTGCGCTTTTTTATTTTTACCTAATACCTATTTCCCAGTAGCAATATGTCTAATCATTCCTGCAAAAATGAAATAATGAAAAGGCAACATACTATACCAGTATAATCGTCCCCATATGCCTCGTGGACGGAATGTTGCGGTTTGATGTACAACGTTATGTTCATCGATTTCAAACTCGAGCCATGCTTCTCCTGGAACGCGCATTTCTGCAAAGAGCAGTAATCTTTTTTCTTTCTTATCGGCAACGAGGACTCTCCAAAAATCTAGAGAATCTCCTGCATAAATGGTATTTGCATTGGTACGTCCACGACGTAACCCTACACCACCCATAAGTTTATCTACATAACCGCGTATTTTCCAAAGGAACGTCGCATAATAATAACCGTTTTTCCCACCTATAGACCATATACGTTCCAGTGCAGCAGCGGCATTATCAGTGTTGTGTTGTTGTGCATCTTTCAAGCATCCATAACTAGGTACTTGTTTGTACTTATTAAGATTGAGTTTGAATCGACCACTCACCATAGAATCTTTCCAACTACTGGCGACTTGGTTTTGCTCGATTTTTGCAAAGGCCATACCGAGTGCTTCTTCATAACTATAGAGTTGGATGTTTAACTTTTTCCTTAGATCGTTTGGTTGTGCAACTACTTCAATGGCCATACTGTTGACTAGATTTTGAGCCAGTTTATATGAAGTACTCGTTACAAAATACAACCAGTAAGAACTCAGCTTAGGAGTCATGACTGGAACTGTGATAATGAGGAGTTTGATTTTACGCACTGCTGCATAGCGCGTCATCATTTCTTTATAGGTCAATACATCTTTTCCACCTATATCATAACTGTGATTGTAACAATCTTCACGACCTAGTATACCTGTTAAAAAACTCATTACGTTACGTATAGCAATGGGATGGGTTCTTGTGTTTACCCATTTAGGCGTAATCATTAAAGGCAGTTTCTCACATAAATCCCGCACGATTTCAAAGGAAGAGCTTCCGCTTCCCACGATTATTCCTGCTCTTAATACGGTAACTGCTGCTGTTGCTGTGTAGAGAAGATCTTCAACACGCTTCCGCGAAAGCAGGTGCTTACTCAGTTTATCCTCATTAACAATTCCAGAGAGGTAAACGATTTGCTTACAACTCGTTTTATTGATGAGTTGTATAAAGTTTATAGCACTTTCAGCCTCCATGGTATCAAAACTCTCGGTGCTGCTGCTCATAGAATGGATGAGGTAGTAAGCCGCATCTATATCTTGAGGTAGTTCTTGTTGTGGTTTGAGGTTTAAAAAATCAACTTCAATAATTTCAATTTGATCTTTAATCTCTTGTGGCACAGAAAGTCTTGCGGCACTACGCACCGAGCAAATAACTTCATGATCTTGCTTGAGAAGTTCATAAAGCAAGCGTACACCTATATAACCATTTGCACCAGTAAGTAAAACTTTCATATGCTTAAATATAAGCTGCAAAGCTTATGAATAACGATATCAATCTGTTAAATAGCTCAATGGTTTTCTATTAGTCATTATGGACTAATTACGAATAGATTTACAGCAAAAAAAAGCCTTCCATTTTTAACGTACAACAGCAAGTTAAGAATGGAAGGCTTTAAAATAATGTTCTATTTGCTACTCACTGGCAGCTGCACTGGCTTTCTTCTCAGAAACTCCAGAGCGATTATCATTACTGTTTCTATCGATCAATTTATTGTAAGGATCAATTCCGGCTTCAACAGGTTTTGAGTTTACGATGATGTCAAATGTATTTGAAATCTCATTTACTTTTATTTTCTTCAAGTAAAGTAATTTTTCGATTCCAGTTTCCTCATCTTCTTCTCCAAAAATCCCAACCTCAATATAATCTGCAAGAGGTAAAGATTTTAAAGCTTTGGTTTTCCCTTCAGGAGTATAGGTTAAACTGTCACCAGCAACATTTTTGTACACCGATTTTCCTTTCTCGTCTGAGCGATATTTGATGACTTGAGCATCTAAGGTTACAAGAAATTTACCATCTGGTAATTCTTGATAAGTAGCATCTTTTACTTTGTTGTTGTATAAAGTAATAGTCTCAAACATATCAGTCACAAGATATTGTAAAGAATCTGGTGTGACTGCTCTTATATCTTCTACAAACTCAACAGATGTAGGGTAAGGTGCTGCTTTAAATTGATACTTCTCAGCAAATCTTTTCACCACACCATTAAACTTCTCCTCACCTATGTAATCACTCATAGCATAAAGAACTAGGGATCCTTTTTGATAATGAATGTACTGCTGGTTTTCATTATACATCAAGGCGTTTTCCTTGATTTGTTCTGTGGTTCTACCCAGTAAATAGCCATCCATAGCTTCTTTAAGGAATTTGCGCATTTGTTCTTTTCCATTGGTCTTTTCAAGAACTTTAAGGGAACTGTATTCAGACAAACTTTCAGATAAAATAGTCATTCCTTTTGCCTTAGCACCTATCACTTGATGTGCCCACCACTGGTGTGCTAGCTCATGAGCGGTAACGCTAAACGGGAAGTCTACCGCATCATTATCTTCATCATCCACGTCTGCAATGAAACCTATGGCTTCACTAAACGGTATCGTGTTAGGAAATGCTTGTGCAAATCCACCACCAGTTCTAGGGAACTCTATAATACGAGCTTGCTTGTGCTGGTATGGAGTATAGTTTGCATTATAATAATCCAATCCATCTTTCAATCCATTCATCATGCGGTGCACGTTATAATCGTGATCTGGATGATAATAAACTTCTAGTTTTATACCATTATGCTCATCTCTTTTAACATCATAACGACCACTTAAAAAGGCATAGAAGTTTAAGATTTTAGAATCCATTTTATAATGAAAATACTTACGTCCATCTTCTTCCCATTCCTTAATAAGGTATCCAGGTGCAATTGCGATTTGATCACTTGAAGTACTTACTGTTGCTTCAAAGTCTATCCAGTCACTATTTCCACCTATATAATTATTATCTGTTGCGCCAGGTGCTGTAGGATCTGGTAAACGATCTTTAGGTTCTAGCTTATATTTTTTACGTAATTGAGTGTTGCGTATTTCACCTTGATCATTATAACCTATCGA
>JALZUY010000282.1 GCA_023301395.1 Nonlabens sp. | reverse complement strand
CATTTCTTTACCAAAATCAGTCAAATGAATCAAAACACTACGTCCATCTTCTGGATTTTTTCTACGAGAAATTAATCCTTTTTCTTCCATGGTTTTGAGAGTGCGAGATAGGGAAGTAGCTTCCATTCCCATCTTAGGGCCTAATGCAGTACTAGGTGTTCCATCTATAGGATCTATGCTGATTAAAGCAAATCCTGTTGCCATGGTGCTTCCTTTAACAGCGGCTTGTTCATTGTACATTTTAGAAATGGACATCCATGTCGCACGCAATGTATAGTCTATTGTTTTATCTCTCATGCACTTATATTGAAGTCAAATATAAACAAAATTACTATGCGTGCATAATAAAAATCATGAAATTTACAAAGTTATCTTTTGTAGCTGGATATTGTTGTTTATGCTTTAGCGAAAGCGAATAAAAAAGCCTCAATTGTAAGATTGAGGCTTTTAATCATTTTAATCGTAATTAGACTAGTAGTTGATATAAACCCAGCTAGCAGTATCTTTTTCATCTCTGTCATTATATTGAATCACATAGAAGTAAGTTCCTACTGGTAATAAACCATCACCTGAAAGAGCTCCTTTATTAGGGATTCCAGCAAATTCTTCATAGTTACTAGCACTTGTTTCATAAACTACAGATCCATTACGGTTGAAAATCTGTAAATTAAAGTTGTTGTACTGTTCTGCTAATCCTGGGATAGAGAACGTGTCATTAATTCCATCATTATTAGGAGAGAATCCTTCTGGGAAAATAATTTCACAACGCTCAAATATAATTGTGAATTGAGAAGTGTTGAAACATCCAGTAACATTATCTTCTAATCTTGCAAAAAGTAAATCTGTAGTTACTCCAGACTGGAAAGGAACGGTATAACTTAATGGTAAAGCATTTGTACCGTTTTGAGCATCTACATCAGTTGTGTAGTAGCTTATAGTAAAGTCTGCTGGGTTAAGACCATTTAAGACTGTTGCATCTTGAACAGATAATTCAAATAAATTTTGATTTAAATCAACCGCTGCGTCACAGATATTTGAAAGATCTGGAGCATTACCTATAGCTGGTGCCGCTTGAACTGTAATATCAAAACTTCCAGTTCCTGAACATCCATCTGTATTTGTAAGTCGTGCATATATAGTTTCAGTGCCTGTTACTGTGTGTGGAGACGTTAAAGGAGCATTTCCACTATCAGCATCTGCTTGAGTTGCGTGATAAGAAACTGTTCCTGTTCCACCATTTAATATGGTTGTATCTTGATCAGTTAAAACAAAATCAGAGCTTCCATCAAGTGGTGCATCATCACAAACTTCAATATTTGCAACAGTTCCTAGAGTAGGAGCTGGAGTAACAATTAAGTTAAACGGTGCGGTACCAAAACAGTCCACATCATTAATGTTTTGAAGTCTTACATATAAAATCTGAGGACTCATGGTGTTTGTATACAACATAGTAGTATCAATCGCTCCCATATTCATGTCAGCATCTGCTTGAGTTTCGTGGATGGTATAATCTACATCTACTGGGTTACCAGCTTGTGTAGCGATAGTAGGCAAGAAGCTAGCTAAATCAAAATCTTCAAAACCGTCCTGACTTACATCATCACATATTTCAAAATCCGGAATATTTGCTACGGTTGGTACAGAGCTTATGGTAATTGTAAATGATCCTATTGCAGAACAACCGTCATTAATAGGAGATGTGTTATTTGCAATACGAACCCAAATCTCATTTGTACCTAAGGTAGCATTGAAGTTATCTGGTAATGGGTTTTGATCTAAATCAGCGTCAGTAGCATTTGCATGGTACGAAATATCAAAAGTAACTGTATCTTGAGTTCCAAGAACGTCAGCTGTGAATTGAGTTAAATCAACGATTTCCATTCCCGAGTTGTCATCATCACAATAATCTAATAGAGTAACATCTATAGGGTCAACAATTCCATTTTCAAAGATGGTAATTTCTTGAGCAAAATCTCTTACATCACCAGAAACATTAGTCACATTAACTGTAACCATGTATGTACCTGCGGTAGCATAAGTGTTTGTAACTACACCAGGACCTGTGACAGGAAGAGTATTACCATCACCAAAGTCCCAATTTGATGCTGCTACTTGTGGTAAACAAGCAAGTATAAACTCTGTAGCATCACCTTGACATTGATCGTTTACAGTGAATGAGCTAGAGAAACTAGATTGTATAAATACCGGTAATCCTTGTTGAGAAATACCTGGTGATATATCAATAGCAGTTGGATTATAAACTGGCGTTGCAGTTTCTGGATCAATAGAACCTAAAAAACTTGTATCGAAACGTGTAACATATATAATTCCATCTCTACCTAATTGAAGAGTACCTCTTGATCCACCTGTTATATTAGCAAATTCATTACGTGAGGCTACTATATTTGCCTGGTCACACAAATCATATTGTACTAATCTTCTATTACTGGTAGCCGTTGGACTAAAGTTACTACTTACATCATGATACAAATATTGAGATGATGGTGAGAATTCAACACCATATACAGGTCCATTATCCAATTGTAGTCCGGCACCACTGAATTGTCCATTACCTGGATTAAATTCATAAAGAAAGCAACCTTGGTTGTTGGAGTTTTGAGTTCCTATTGCAAGTTTAGTTCCATCAGGAGAAACCCTTAACATACCACGATCACCGTTTGTTGCAGCGAGTGGAGTTGAGAAACTTGATTGATTACCATTTGCAGATTGTGGAATAGGAGCAGGTAACACAAATGATACATTTGGTCCTGCAATACCTCTTACTTCCCAGGCAAAAAGTGCATTATTATCACCGCTTCCTTGTGAAGTATTTGTAGCATTTGACCTACCATAGGTCATTACATATGCATTATTAGAACCAGTTTTTATAGTCGCTGCAATTTTTTCTGCACAGGCTGCAAGAAGTGAAATATTTTTCACTCCAGGAACTACATCACCTAATCCACCATTTAAAGCAATTTCAATACGTGAATATACTAATGGTGTTGTGTTTCCATTACCTGATGTGAAAATGAAATAAACTCCTGGTGTTTCAGGTGCTTTTACAATTATGGCCGCTTGTGTTGCAGAAGTTCCTCCTAATAATCCAGTTCCGTTTGGCATAACAGCGCCATTACGGTTAAAAACGTTTTGACCATCAGTAAAAAACAGAAGGTTTCCATTATCATCAGAAATTGTTCCTACTCCTTCATCTTGATCAATTGTTGAGCTTACAATTAAAGGTAAAGCTGATCTGTTTTGTGGATTTGGAGTGAATTCTACCGCAGCTCTATTACCAAAAACCCACCATGAAGATTCTTCTTGAGCAATTGCTGTGATTGAAATTAATAAAGTAAATATTAGGAGTATTGCTTTTTTCATAATGTACTTATTAATAATATAATTAATTTAATTGGTTTTTAGTTTAAATAAACATAACCAGCAATAGGTCTGACACCAGGCTCGTTAAGCTCTATGATATAAAAATAGGTTCCAGTAGGTAAACGCTTACTAGAATTATGTACTAGTCCACGATTACTGGTTCCGTCCCAAGAAGATGTATTGTTATCACCTTCCCATACTTTTTGACCATATCTTGTAAATATAAAAATTTTATGTTTATCATATACATCTCTTAGTCCAGAAACGATGAACGTATCATTTAATCCATCACCGTCAGGTGTAAGCACATTAAAAACCTCAATCGGGCAATTTTCAACCTCAATTTTAAAGCAAATAATTTCAAAACAGTTGTCATTTGCTACTCGTATATAAATAATTTGAGGAGAATTGACATTTTGATACGATAAATTTGTGTTTATGGGATTATTATTTTGTTCGGCCTCGATTTGAGATTCATGGAGACTCACGTTTTGTCCAGTCGTTGAACTTACTTGAAATTCCATATTTGATAAATCAAAGCCAGCAGCGTCAAATCCTTCATCACATATTAATAGATTGTCAGGAATGGCATCAATAACTACAGGTGCAAAAACAGTAATGTCGATAGAGTCTGTAAAACTAGAGACTAGTGTTTCAATGTTTACTGTAACGGTATAATTCCCAGGCGCGTTTACGTTAATTGAACTTGTCGTTTCTGAAGTTGACCAAGCATAAGAGATAGTTCCTTGGGTAGTTGACCCACTTGCATCCAAAGTTGCTGTAGTATTATAACAAGTTAATTCAGTTAAGCTCGGATTAATAACCGCTGTTGGGTTTGTAATTAGCAAACTTGGTAACGGATTCTGTTTAACAGTAATTGATTTTGATGTGGTACAACCATTCGCATCCGTGA
>JALZUY010000281.1 GCA_023301395.1 Nonlabens sp. | reverse complement strand
CTCCGCCACTGCGTCTACTACTTCTATTTCCACTACTACGTTCACTGCTATCAGAATCACTACGTCTTCCTCTATGGCCACTGCCGCCAGAATCACGTCTTCCTTGATAACCACCACCAGAATCATTTCCACTACGACGACCTTTAAAGCCACCGCCGCCTCCATCGCGTCTACCACTACTGCGGCCACCACGTTCACGAGCTGGTTCTTTTACTTCACCTTTATGCTCATTAACTCTTAAGTCATGACCATTGCGCTGTTTACCATCAAGTGATAAAAGCTTAGAAGCAACATCTTCAGATACATCCATATAAGAATGTGCCTTATCCATTACAATACGTCCTACTTCAGTACCAGAAATTCCAGTAGTATCGCAAACATATCCTAGTAATGCACCTTTATTGATATCATCTTTAATACCTAAGTTGATGAAGTAGGTTTTCATTCCTTCTTCAGCTCCACGGCTATTACGACGACCTCTTTCACGTTGTGGTCTATCATCTCTATCGCGTCCTTTAGAACGATCATTAAGATCAGATATAGAATTACGTTTATAAATAGAGTTGTATTCTTTAGTCAACAACTTAGCAAGTAATTCTTCCTTAGTAACCTCAGCAAAGCTCTCTTGAACTGCTTCTAGAATACTAGGGTCTATTTTCTCATTTACTTCTTGAGCGATCATATTCTCAGACCATCTAGAAATACGTTTTTGAGTAATAGCTTCTAGAGCTGGAACTTCGGCTGGAGTAAATTCAATACCTAACTTACTTGCCATGTATTTTAATTTACGACTATCACCTCTTGTTACTAAGGCAATAGAAACTCCTTTTTTACCAGCACGAGCGGTACGACCTGAACGGTGCGCATAGAACTCTGGATCATCTGGTAATGCATGGTGAATTACGTGAGTAATATCATCTACATCAATTCCACGGGCAGCAACATCAGTAGCAATAAGAAGTTTTAAGTTCTTATTACGGAAACGTTTCATTGCCGAATCACGTTGTGCTTGTGACATGTCACCATGTAAAGCCTCAGTCGCATAACCGTTGTTGTTCAACTGGTCAGCTACGTTTTGCGTATCGCGCTTGGTACGACAAAATACCACACCAAACATGTCTTGATCATAATCTAAGAAACGACGCAATGCCTCGATCTTATCCGATGCCTTTAATTGAATAGACTGGTGAGAGATATTTGTATTTACTATATCTTCTCTATTGATACGCACCTCTTCAGGTTGTACCATATAGGTATCTACTATGCGCTTGATTTCACGAGCCATAGTAGCAGAGAATAGCCAGATTTGTCTACCAGTATCACTCTTTGAGAGAATAAAGTCAATATCTTCTTTGAAACCCATGTTAAGCATCTCATCAGCCTCATCAAGTATCATATACTTTAAGGCATCGAGTTTTACTTCACGACGTTTCATTAAATCCATTAATCGACCAGGCGTAGCGACAATAATTTGCGCACCACGACGTATGTCTCTAATTTGATTCATAATATTTGCTCCACCAAAAACTGGAACAACATTCACTTTACCTAGATGTCTAGACATTTTATCCATTTGCCCACAAATTTGTTGAGCAAGTTCGCGAGTAGGTGCCAAAATAAGGGCTTGTACTTCACGTGAATTAACATCTATAAGATCCAATAAGGGTAAACCGAAAGCAGCAGTTTTTCCCGTACCAGTTTGAGCAAGACCAATAAAATCTCCATCGTGCTTTAATAAAAGGGGAATAGACTGTTGCTGAATCTCTGTTGGGTTTTCAAAACCCATGTCAGCGAGGCCGTCTAATAACGGCTGTGAGAGTCCTAAGACTTCAAAATTTTTCAAATAACTTCTTTTAAATATTTTGCAAAAATACAAAATATTAATCATCCTAGCTAATTATTAATTGATTGACAATCAAACCGCTGCTAGTAATAGATTGGAAATCTAATATTATTTTAGAGAAGCAAAGTAATTGCGCGTACCCGTTACGGTTGTAATGCCATTTTCATAATTTGATTCAAATTGTTCAAAGAGCGCAGCAATCTCGTGAGTATCCTTTTGTTCTTTGGCTCTATCTTCTATTTTTTGGAGCAATAAGGTTTCAGTTGGCATATCAAGTAAACGATAGCTGGACTTGACCTTATGTGCCGTTTCACCTGCATTTTTATAATCAACAGCGTCGATTTGATTTTTTAAAGAGACATAATCCATAGGAACTTCTTCCAAGAAAATATTTAGAATTTGCACAAAAGTCTCTGGATCATCTCCAAAGTTATCTGTAAGTGTTTCTAGCGTTAATACGTTACTCATGTAATTCTTTTTTATCCCAACCAGCCATCTCTGTCTAGGCTACGATATTGAATGGCCTCAGCAATATGTGTGCCTGTTATTTCTTCTACTCCTTCTAAGTCCGCTATTGTTCTGGAAACTTTCAAAATTCTATCATAAGCTCTTGCACTTAAATTTAATCGTTCCATCGCACTCTTCAACAATTGTTTACTGGCATCATCAAGAACACAATACTTCCTGATATTCTTTACGCTCATTTGAGCATTATAATGTGTTTTCTCGCTTTCGCGGAAGCGGTCTGTTTGAACATCTCTAGCCGCAGTAACTCGCTCTCTGATTATATTAGATTTTTCAGCTAAACGCTCTTCTGTTAATTTTTCAAATGGAACCGGTGTCACTTCTATATGAATATCAATACGATCTAAGAGAGGTCCCGACACTTTGCTTAGATAGCGCTGCATCTCTGCAGGGCTGCTTTGCACAGGTGCATCTGGATCATTGAAATAGCCACCTGGACTAGGATTCATACTTGCTACTAGCATAAAACTTGATGGATAGGTCACCGTAAATCGGGCTCTTGAAATGGTAACTTCTCGGTCTTCCAGCGGTTGACGCATTACTTCTAACACGGTACGTTTAAATTCTGGTAGTTCATCTAAAAACAACACGCCATTATGCGATAATGAAATCTCGCCAGGCTGTGGATATGCGCCACCACCTACAAGTGCTACGTCCGATATGGTATGATGTGGACTGCGGAACGGTCGTTGCGCCATCAATCCCACTTTTTCTTGTGTACGTCCTGCGACGCTATGAATCTTAGTCGTTTCCAGCGCCTCATGCAAGGTCATAGGTGGTAAAATGGATGGTAATCTTTTTGCAAGCATGGTTTTTCCAGCTCCTGGTGGACCTATCAATATAATATTATGCCCGCCAGCTGCGGCGATTTCCATACAGCGTTTTATAGACTCTTGCCCTTTTACATCTGCAAAATCAAATTCTGGATGTTCAAGGGCTTGAAAAAACTCATCTCTTGTATCTACTACCGTAGGTTCTAATTTTTTTCCTTCATTAAAAAAGTCAATTACCTGTGAGATATTATCTACACCATATACATCTAGCCCATCTACAATAGCTGCTTCTCGAGCATTTTGTGCTGGCAGAATAAATCCTTTATACTTCTCTTCTCGCGCCTTTATAGCAATGGGCAATGCTCCTTTTATAGGCTGCAAACTACCATCAAGTGATAGTTCTCCCATAATTAAGTATTGATCTATCTCGTCTGCCTTGATTTGACCCGAAGAAATCAGAATACCTATAGCAAGTGTTAAATCATATGCACTTCCTTCTTTACGCAGGTCTGCTGGCGCCATATTAATGGTAATCTTTTTCCCAGGCAATTTATATCCAACGTTTGATAATGCTGCTGCGATACGGTAAGAGCTTTCGCTAATAGCTTTATCTGGCAAACCTACAAGATGATAACCTATTCCTTTAACACTATTAACCTCAACTGTTATTGTGGTTGCTTCTACTCCAAAAACGGCACTTCCAAAGACTTTTGTGAGCATATAATAGTTTTATGGTTTAAATGTAGGAAATAAAAAAGAAGTACCACAAAATAAAAATAGAGATAAAAAAAAAGAATGAGACCTAAGCCCCATTCTTTCAATTAATGTGTATTATAAATAATAGATATTACTTACAACAAACGATGGATCAAAACATTTTTCCCTCAAAAAATTTAGACGATCT
>JALZUY010000280.1 GCA_023301395.1 Nonlabens sp. | reverse complement strand
CCACCCATTAGTCACAACTTCCTCAATGTCAGTCGCGCACGGTGCAATAATTCCACCAGGACACATACAGAACGAGTATACACCTAAACCATCTACTTGTTCCACAAGACTATAACTAGCTGGTGGCAAGTATGGATTTTGATCATCTCCATGATACTGGATTTGATCTATTAAAGATTGTGAATGCTCTATGCGCACACCTATTGCAAAGGGCTTTGCTTCTACTTTAATTCCTCGCTTATGTAATAAATAAAAGATATCTCTAGCACTATGACCAGTAGCAAGAATCACGTTATCGTAATTGTGCCAATCTGTATCATTAATTTGAATAGCAGTAATCTGACCATTCTCGTGTTTTATATCGGTAAGCTTTTCATTGAATCGCACCTCACCACCAGCTTCTATAATCGCTTCACGCATTGCGGTTATAATTTGTGGTAGTTTATTAGTTCCGATATGTGGATGCGCATCTACAAGAATATCTGGTGTTGCGCCAAAATCAACAAACCATTCCATCGCCTTCAATACATTACCACGTTTCTTTGAACGTGTATATAACTTTCCATCGCTATAAGTTCCAGCGCCACCTTCACCATAACAGTAATTAGACTCTGGATTAACGATGTGT
Organism: Nonlabens sp.; assembly: GCA_023301395.1. Classification (GTDB taxonomy): domain Bacteria; phylum Bacteroidota; class Bacteroidia; order Flavobacteriales; family Flavobacteriaceae; genus Nonlabens. Next base: position 7,600 of record JALZUY010000280.1, on the reverse strand, counting down.
TCTTTATTTATAGCCGCAAGGTCTCTACGTCTAGAACGCACATCTTTTCCTCTTTCATAAATAATTGGTTTAATATTACCTTCTATAGCTCGTAATGCGGCATATAAGCCAGCTGGACCAGCACCTATAATCGCAACTTCTTTTGCAGCGCTTACATCATTTATTTTATAAGGAACATGTTCTGGTTTTTCTTCACCGTTTAACCACAACTCTATTTGTAAATTATACAACACACGTCGTTGCCTTGCATCTATACTGCGTTTTCTAATCGACCATTGCGACACTTCATTCATAGAGAAATTCACCTTCTGGAAAACCTTTTCTAGGATATGATCTTCATCCTGAAGATGGTGCGGTAAAATTTGTATTTGAACCAGTGTACTCATAGATAACAAAGGTAATGGGTATGGAATTGTTTTAGGAAGATTATTTAACGTAGTAGTTGGACCTATCCTTAATTCCGCTTTTGCAAAAGCGTATAAAAACAAACTTATCTTTAACCTAAAAATCCTATAATCATCTAGATAAAAAGTTTTTTAAGTATTGAGGTATTAAGAGTAACGTTCTAGGTTTTTCTTTTGCATTTCAATAGCTTCTTTAAATTCTGTCTTCATACGGTTGATCAACTCAGTTGCTGGCATGGTATCTTTTACCGTTGCAGCGCCTTGTCCTGCACTCCATATGGTTTTCCAAGCTTTTGCCTCAGTATCCATTTCTTTACCAAAATCAATTTTGCCAGTTGCCTTTAACTGCTCTTGAGTAATTCCTGCAGCTACTAAACTAGCTCCTAGAAAGTTTGCGCTTACTCCAGATATGGCAGCAGTATAAACGATATCACTAGAACCTGCTTCTATAATCATATCTCTATATTCAGGCGTCGCTTTGGATTCATCAGTATTTATAAATCGTGTTCCTAGGTATGCCATGTCTGCTCCCATTTGTAAAGCACTAGCAACATCCTGACCACTACTCATTGCACCAGACAGTAAAATAGTCCCATCAAAGAAACTGCGTACTTCTCTAACAAACGGCATAGGGTTCAAAGTCCCTGCATGCCCACCAGCTCCAGCACAAACTAGGATTAATCCATCCACTCCAGCCTCAGTAGCTTTCTCAGCATGGCGTTTTTTAATCACATCATGAAAAACTAATCCTCCATAAGAATGAACTGCGTCTACTAAGTCTTTTACAGCTCCTAGAGATGTGATGACTAGCGGCACTTTGTGTTTCACACATATCATAAGATCTGCTTGAACACGCGGATTACTGCCGTGTACGATAAGGTTAACACCAAAAGGTGCTGACTTCTTACCTGTTTCTTTTTCCCAAGCCTCTAATTCTGTTTTAATCTGAACTACCCATTCTTCAAAACCGTCAGTAGTGCGCTGGTTTAAAGCTGGAAAAGTTCCTACGACACCATTTTTACAGCATGCTATTACTAGTTCTGGACCAGAAATTAAAAACATAGGTGCAGCGACAACGGGCAAGGTTACATTTTGTATAGAATTAGAGGTAGACATATTTATGCGTTTCTCACAAATTTACAATTATCAACTGCATTTGTAGCAATCATAAACATTTTTATAATCCAGTTAAGAACTCGTTAATTACCCCATATGTATACTTATTCCTTTTAGCTTTGTAACAAAACAATTTATTGTCCGTTACGAGATGGACTAGAATATTACTTACATGATTCAACGATTATTAATTGTACTGATTTTATTGAATTTCGCTTTCGCGAAAGCGCAATCAGAAAAGTTCACTCTCTCTGGAACTATAAGTGAAAAAATCAACGGCGAGACCATGATAGGTGTAAATGTTCTCATACCAGAATTAAGCGCTGGAACCTCAAGTAATGAATACGGGTTCTACTCCATAACTCTACCTGCTGGAACTTATCAGGCTGTCTATAGTTTCATAGGATATAAAAACATTCAAAAAGAAATAGTCCTAGATAGTAATACTCAGTTTAATATTGAAATGGAAGAATCTGACGAGCAACTCGACGCTATTGTCATAAAGGCCGATGTGGAAAAGTTAAATACTAAATCTCCACAAATGAGCACCAATACACTTTCTATAAAAACGATTAAAAAAATTCCAGTCGTTCTAGGAGAAACTGATATTGTAAAATCTCTAGTGCTTTTACCTGGTGTTACAAATGCTGGTGAAGGAGCATCGGGTTTTAATGTGCGTGGTGGAGCTGCAGACCAGAATTTAGTCTTATTAGATGAGGCAACACTTTATGGAAGCGATCATTTATTTGGTTTCTTTTCAGTCTTTAATCCCGATGCTATAAAGGATTTAAAATTATACAAAGGTGGTATTCCTGCTCGTTATGGTGGTCGTGTCTCTAGTGTTCTCGATATTTACCAGCGTGACGGTAATAAAAACAAATTAAGTGGCACTGGTGGAATAGGGCTTGTAGCTAGTAGATTACTACTTGAAGGTCCTATTCAAAAAGAAAAATCATCATTCTTGTTAGGTGCCCGTAGTAGTTATGCTCATTTATTCTTACCGCTTTTTGATATAGATAATGTTGCTTATTTCTATGATTTAAATGCAAAATTGAGTTTTACACTGGATGACAGAAACAGGTTATATATGTCATCCTATTTTGGCCGTGATGTTTTTAATGTGAATAATCTTTTTGGGAACACATTTGGAAACTCGTTTGCAAATGTGAGATGGAATCATGTTTTCAATAATAAATGGTTTGCAAATACATCCATTATTTATTCGGATTATAGTTATGGCCTTGAACTCGATTTTGTAGAGTTTGAATTTAAAAGCGGAATTACAAATCTCAACGCAAAATATGACCTCACCCATTATGTGAATGATAAAACTAAAATGCGTTACGGCATAAACTCCATCTATTATGAATTTGATCCTGGACGTATAGTTCCTACTGCTGCAACTAGTCCAATCAATGAACGCCAACTTACAAAAAAATATGCTTGGGAAAATGGTATTTACGTTGATGGAGAATTTGAAATTTCAGATAAAATTAACATTAATGCTGGATTGCGATTAAGCACTTTTAATAGGTTAGGTCAGGATAATATCAATATTTACGAAAATGATCAACCTATCGTTTTCAATACAGAATTACAAATTTATGAATCTGTTGACCCAATAGGAATCACCAAGGCAAGTAGAGGAACAACCATTGAAACATTTGCAAATCTTGAGCCTAGATTTTCTATCGCTTACTCGCTAGATGACGACACCAGTTTTAAAGCCAGTTATCAACGCATCAATCAATATATTCACTTAATTTCAAATACTAACGCTCCTACTCCATTTGATTTATATGCACCTAGTGGAACTTTTATTGAACCACAACAAGGAAATCAAGTTGCTGCAGGGTTTTTTAAAAACATAGGTGACTATTCTCTAGAGACCGAAGGGTTTTATAAAACCGTAGACAATAGACTGGATTATATAGATGGTGCTGACCTTATCGCAAACGATGCTGTTGAGCAAATTCTCTTAAAAGGTGAAGCTCGAGCTTATGGTCTAGAAGTGCTTTTAAGAAAAAACAAAGGAAAATTACAGGGATGGATTGCTTATACTTTATCACGTAGCGAGCAACGCACACCAGGTCGCACTGCCCAGGAAACTGGTATTAATAATGGGGAATGGTATAATGCTGCATGGGATAAGACTCATGATCTAACGATTACCAGTAGTTATGAATTGAATACCAAATGGAGTTTTGGCGCAAACTTTACATTACAAACAGGACAACCTATTACCTATCCTAATGGTCAATACCAATTTGATAATTTGTTTATCCCAACATTTGAAGCACGCAATAGTAGTCGATTACCTGTAGTTCATAGATTAGACTTAAGTGCTACTTATGTTCCTAAACCAGATAAGAATAAAGGATGGCAAGCCAGTTGGGTTTTTAGTATCTATAACGCATATAATAGAAGGAATGCCGCAAGTATAAGCTTTGCACAAAACGAAGATACTGGTCGTAATGAGGCAACTCGCCTATCCATATTTGGACTTGTACCTGCAGTAACTTATAATTTTAAATTTTAAGAAGATGAAAAAGATAATTATACTTCTCGCAATCATAATAGGATTCACATCTTGTGAAGATGTAATTGAACTAGATCTCAACAATGCTGCACCTCGACTAGTCATAGATGCTGCACTAGAACTTAATGCAGATGGTAGCACCAGCTCTACAGTTCTATTAACACGCAGCAGTGCTTTTTATCAAGAAGAAATCGATTATGTGGATGATTCAACAGTTATAGTGACTGATGAGACTGGAACTGATTTTACTTTTACACTTATAGATTCTGGATTGTATGAAAACCTAAGTTTAAATATTCAAGATGGTCAAGCTTACACACTTACTATTAATGATGGAAGTGATACATACACTGCAACACAAGAATTTATAAGTACAGTACCTTACACTAGAGTAGAACAAAATGAAATTACAGGATTTGGAGATTTTACTGAAATCACCGGTTTTTTTAATGATCCAGCTGGAGTAGAAAATTATTATTTATTTGAATACATAGACGATCTCAATACAGAGTTTGATATCATAGATGATACATTCTCTGATGGAAACGAATCATTAACGGCTTTCTTTATGGAAGACCTAACAGCAGGAACGATGATCACGTTAACCGTAAAAGGAATAGATCGCAGGTGTTTTACCTTCTATGATACACTTATTCAACAAACCTCAGATGGTGGCGGTGGCCCATTTGACACTCAACCTGCAACGGTAAGAGGAAATATTACAAACGCAACAAACCCTGAGAAATTTCCATATGGGTATTTCAGGGTTTCAGAAAAGTTTGAAATCGAATATACGGTTGTTGAAAACCCGTAGACTATAGTTTACAGTCCAAAAAGTCGTTCATTATTCACCATGAATTCCCAATAGTATTGTGGATCTGGAAAGCTGTAGCGTTCCATTCTATTACGCTCACGACCTCTTGTGTCTAGTGCAAGAAGTGTAGGGAATTTACTGACTCTCAATTTTTTTTGAATCTCTTTATTTATTTTCTTCTGTTCTAGAGAAATAATATCATCTCTATAAGGAATATCTAGCATTACAACAATATAATCCTCAGACGCTTCTTTAAACTCTGGTGTGTTGAAAAAATCTTTTTTAAGTTTTACACATGGCTTACACCAGTCACTACCTGTAAAATAAACAAGCATTGGTTTACTCTCGCTTTTAGCAGCTGTTTTAGCTGTTTTAAAATCGGTATACCAGTTAATCTCATTTTCAGTGGAAGTAACAGTTTCAACAACCACTGTATCATTTACATCTTCTGCAAAAGGTTCTTGAGCATTTACTACTCCGGCAATAAATAGAATTAGTAATAGGGAATACAATTTCATAACAACACTAGTTTATGGTTTCAAAAATAATAAGATTATAAGCACATTTTCAATAATCTTGCCAAAAACTAAACGTATTGAACCATTTCTTGTTGTGGACGTCTTATTTTTTTGAAATCAGCAAACATATCGTCTTGAGCTCTATGCCCTACTGGCAATAATAAAACTGATTTTAAACCTTGTTTTTTTAGACCAAGTAATTCATCGATTTGTTCTGGAATAAATCCTTCCATTGGACAGGAATCTATTCTTTCTTGAGCACAAACAGTCATTAAACTCCCAAGTGCTATGTAAGCTTGATTCTTAGACCACTGTTCCACTTCTTCCACTTCTTTCTGTGAAAAAGTACTGATTAACATGTCCATAAATGGTTTTAAAACCTCGTCTGGAGTTTGGCGTATTTTTTTAACTAGATTAAAATAGTCATTTACATAATCTACATCAACATGGGTTGTGCATAGCACTAGAACAGCACTGGCGTCTACAACTTGTCGTTGACCATATGATTTTTCAATCATTGCTTCTTTCACTTCTTGAGAAGTAACAATCATCATTCGGCAAGGTTGTAATCCGTATGAAGTAGCAGTTAAATTAAAAGTTTGAGCAAGTAATTCTAGTTGCTCTTTAGACAACTGTTTTTGATTGTCAAATTTCTTTGTGGCGTAGCGCCATTCAAGATTTTCTATACTTTTCATAAAATGGATACGTTATCTTTGTGAAGCTATGGAGCTGTAATAATTACGCTTTTGCGAAAGTGTAAAAAGAACAATCTCTCCTATTTAAAATACAAAGGTAACAACGTCAATTTTTTACCACGTTAATATTTCAATAAAGGAATTTTATGACAGATATAGAAAAACGTATCAATGACTCTGAAACAAGAATTTTCAAAGCCGTTTTTCCAAATACTACAAATCATTACGACACACTTTTTGGTGGTACAGCCCTCCATATGATGGATGAGGCTTCATTTATATGCGCCACTAGATTTTCCCGTAAAAAGGTAGTTACCATAAGTACTGACCAGATCGACTTTAAAAAACCTATTCCTCAAGGTTCTATAGTAGAACTTGTAGCTAGAATAAGTAAAGTAGGGAACACCAGTTGCACAGTTCAAGTAAGTATGTTCATGGAAGACATGTATAGTTATAAACGTGACAAAGTTGTTACTGGGAAGTTTACATTTGTAGCAGTAGACGATCACAAAAAACCAACGCCTATTTGCTAATGCGTAAATTTTTAAACATAACAGTATTTGCAATCCTAGGATTGGTTTTACTTGTAATTATTTTACAATTCCATATCAACAAATCAAGTCGTGATGTGATTTTTGAAAACGCAAGTGAATTACAACCTGCATATGTAGGTATCGTTTTAGGAGCTAGCGTGCGTCCTGACAAAAGCTTATCTCCTATTTTACAAGACCGAGTAGATAAAGCTCATGAACTTTATGAGAAAGAGATCATTAAAAAGTTTCTTTTGAGCGGTGATCATGGTCAAGTAGATTATGATGAAGTAAATGCCATGCGACGATATTTGAACGATAAAGGCGTTCCTGATAGTGATATTTTTATGGATCATGCAGGATTTGACACCTACGATAGTATGTTTAGAGCTCGAGAAGTCTTTCAAGTTGAAAAAGCTATCGTTATCACACAAAAGTTCCATTTACCGCGAGCAATTTATGTGGGCCGCAAAATGGGATTAGAATTACAAGGTTACATTGCAGACAACAGAGAATATCCTGGAAATTCACATTTCACTCGCCGAGAGTGGTTAGCAAATATTAAAGCTTGGATTGAATTGAATATTGAAAAAAGCCCTACTTATAGCGGTGACGCTATTCCTATTACTGGCGACAGTAGCTTGAGTCACGATAAAAGATAGTTTTTTACTTTCAAATCATTCAGAAATTAAATTTAGGAGAGTCCTTCAAAATTTAATTATTATTTTTCTGAAATTCCAATTCAAAAAAAATAAAAACAATCACCATTTTTAAAAAATAGACTTATATTTGCAACCGCTTAAGCAAAACTTTTTTGTTTATCGACTGGAGAAGTGGCAGAGTGGTCGAATGCACTGGTCTTGAAAACCAGCGAGGGTCACACCTCCAGGGGTTCGAATCCCTTCTTCTCCGCAAAAACCCTGATAATCTTTTGATTGTTAGGGTTTTTTTATTTTTCAGGAAAGAGATAAAAATAGCACGGTC
>JALZUY010000279.1 GCA_023301395.1 Nonlabens sp. | reverse complement strand
AACAACCTACACCTAAAATAATTAAACCTAATCCGGTAAAGAAAGCCCAATCAGCCTCAATAGCTAAAGTACCATGGCCTAAACATAATATAATAGCTCCGAGCATAACCGTTTTTCTTTGCCCTAAAATTTTATCTGCCAAAATGCCACCAGGGATTGATATTACGTAAACTAGCATAACATACCATCCATACAGCTGATAGGCTTCAATTTTTGTCCAGCCTAAACCAGGTCCATCTGCATGAGATGCTTGAGCTATCATGTAAATAACAAGCAAAGCTCTCATTCCGTAATATGAAAAGCGTTCCCACATTTCAGTAAAAAACAATATGTATAATCCTATTGGATGGCCAAACAATTCTTTTTGATGTGGTTTTAATGTTACAGTTGACATATAATTAAGGTTAGTGAATATTAAAGATTATCGTGAATGAACGCGGTCATTTTATTGTATAAATGGATGCGTGTGTTGCCTCCATAGATTCCATGATTTTTATCTGGGTAAACGGCCCATTCAAATTGTTTGTTTGCTTGAACGAGAGCTTCTACCATGCGCATAGTGTTTTGAACATGTACATTATCATCAGCGCTACCGTGGACAAGTAAAAACTTTCCTTTTAATTTATCTACATGACTCATAGGACTGTTCTCGTCATAACCACTTGCGTTTTCTTGTGGTGTAGTCATATAACGTTCTGTGTAAATGCTGTCGTAGAATCTCCATGAGGTTACTGGGGCAACTGCTATCGCAGTGCTAAAGATGTCACTACCTTGAAATAAACAGTTAGAACTCATAAATCCACCATATGACCAACCCCAAATTCCAATGCGTGAACTATCGATGTAATCCATAGCGCCCATTTTCTTTGCTACCGCTATTTGGTCTTCTACTTCATATTTTCCTAGTTCGTTTTGAGTCACTTTCTTAAAGTCTGCACCTTTATGTCCAGTACCACGACCATCTACACAAACTATGATATATCCATCATTTGCCAGCATACTGTGCCAGTAATCATTTGCACCATACCAGCTGTTTGTTACTTGTTGAGAACCAGGACCACTATATTGAAACATCAACATCGGGTATTTCTTGTTTTTATCAAAGTTTGCCGGTTTCATGGTCCACATATTAAGGTCATTTCCATTGATATTAATCGTAGAAAACTCCTTTTGAGCAAATTTGTAATTCTTTAATTTATCTAGTAATTCACTATTGTTTTTAATCTCACGTACTTGCTTTCCATCTTTAGAATTGTGTAGCGTATAACCTGGTGGAGTTGTTGCGCTTGAGTAAGTATTAATGTAGTAACTAAAATCACTGCTGAAAGAAGCACTATTTGATCCAGTTCTAGAAGATAACTTATTCTTCTTTTTACCTTTTAGAGATATGGAGTAAATCCCGCGATTGATACTTCCATCTTCAGTGCTTTGAAAAAAGATGCGTTTGTTCTTTGCATCATATCCATAATAAGAAGTTACATCCCAATTACCGCTAGTAATTTGTTTTTTCTCATTTCCATTAGCATCATAATGGTAAATATGTCTCCAGTTATCTTTTTCACTAGTCCATAAAAAGCTACCATCTTTAAGAAATGTAAGATCATCAGTTACATCTACATATGCTTTGTCTTTCTCTGTGAATGCAATCTTTGCATTACCAGATTGATCTACATAGTAAAAGTCAAGAACATCTTGATGTCTATTTAAAACCTGTGCGGCAAGTTTACCGTTAGGTGAGTAATTGATACGTGCGATATAAAATTCTTCATTGCGATTAAGATTGATCTCTTTGCGCATTTGCTTAGATAAATCATAAACATGTAAACCTACAACAGCATTTTTTTCACCAGCTTTAGGGTATTTAAAAACATCTTGCTGTTGATATAAACCACTACCATAAACGTCCATTGAAAACTCAGGAACTTCACTTTCATCAAAAGAAATAAAAGCAATTTGTTTACTGTCTGGACTCCATTGATAAGCTTTTACAATAGCAAATTCTTCCTCATAAACCCAGTCAGTAACACCATTGATTAATTTGTTGTCTTCACCATCAGTGGTTACTTGAGTGGTCTTACCCGATGCTAGGTTTTTATAATAAAGATTATTTTCAAATACATATCCTATTTTCTTACCATCTGGAGATAATGCTGCGCTGCGCACAAGTTCATCACTTACAAGGGTGAGTTTCTTTGTGCTCATGTCATATACATGAACCTTATCATATGAGCTGCGTCTAAAAATAGGATTGCTTTCAGAAACAATCAGCATTTGTGACTCATCATCACTTAAGGAATAAGAACGTATAGGTAGTTTAATGTCTGCGCTGCTTACTAAAGTTCCTGTTTTTTCTCCAGTTGCATAACTATATTTATCAATAGTCTGTGTGCGATCACGATTGTAATTAAGAACTATGTACTCTTTACCGTTATTGAGTGATTCTAGAGATTGTAATCCTGCGGTACGGAAAACACCTGTATAAATGTCTTCTACGGTAATATTTTGTTGAGCAATCGTTACTGAGCTAGTCAATAATAACAGTGCTACAAAAAGAGTTTTCTTAATCATAAATATGCTATTCATTAATAAGTTCAAGTATAATCAAAATAAATGGTATTAAAAATCAAATCTATTCTTCATTTTTCTTACAAATAATTTGGTTATTTACTTTACTTTACTTTATTTTACTTAGTATCATAATTAATTTAAATACTTTATTATGAGAAAATTAAAAGGTTTGGTTCTTGTAGCTTTTATGGCTGTGGGAATGATGAGTTTTACAGTTTTAACTATGAGTCCGCCAGATAATCCTTGCATAGGTTATGCAACCAATGCTCTTGGAAATGAGATTGATACTTTTGGTTCTATGACTGATGAGGAGATTGTTGATTCTTATAATTGGTATTACAATTATTGTATGGGAAATATAGACGGTGGAAACGCAGTTGCATTGCTATCATTAACTGTCAATCCATAATAGATGTATAGCTTAGTCTCTAAAAAAGATAATATTTTTATATTATCTTTTTTTCTTTTTTCTTTTTCTTTTTC
>JALZUY010000278.1 GCA_023301395.1 Nonlabens sp. | reverse complement strand
TGCTACAGCCTCATCTACATGTTCTTTCACTTCGATACTTTCAGGTAGGTTTTCTTGAAATTCTTTGATTTGAGCTTGGGAAAAAAAGCAGAAACATAAAGCAAGAGAAAAGATAATATTTTTCATAATTCAATATTAAATAATATGACAAGGTACATTTTTCAAAATAATTTATGATTTGATATCCATTTTAGTGCCAAAACTTATATTTTGAAGTTGAATAAATCTATTGGTGATTGGGAATCAGCTTTTACAAAAGCTATATCGAAGAAAACTTCTATAAAACAAAAAAGCCTCTCCGTTTGGAAAAGCTTCTCAAAAAGTGTCTTGTGACACCTTCTCAAATCCTCAATTGTTTTAGAGGATACACAACTTGAATTGTTATTTTCAACTTTTGTTGAAAAAAAGCGGTCTGGACGAGACTCGAACTCGCGACCCTCTGCGTGACAGGCAGATATTCTAACCAACTGAACTACCAGACCGTGTTCTTTAATGAACATCACTAACACATTTCTATATTAGCGGTTGCAAATATACTTTTCATTTTAATATCTACAAGTACTTTTTGAAAATAATTCAAATTATTTTTGTCTTTGTTTAAAATTTAAGGATTTACATTTGTCCTTTAACAATAGATCAATGATACAACTGCTTGCCACAGATATAGATGGTACTTTACTCGATGAGAACAGGTTTCTGTCTGAGCGTACAATCAACGCATTCAAAAAAGTTGATGAATTACCTTTAATATTAATATCTGCTCGCATGCCGCAAGCGATGTATTACTTGCAAGATGCCTTAAGCAGGAATGAAATGCCCATTATCTGTTATAATGGAGCACTTGTTTTAAATCAAGAAAAAGAAATATACAGCATTACAATTCCATTAAATAGTGTTGAAGCTATTGTTCAAATTGCAGTCGAGCAACAGCTTCATTGCAGTATTTATAGAGGTGATGAATGGTTTGTGCCACAAGTGGATTACTGGGCAAGTAGAGAAATAAATAATACAAGAGTAACTCCTCAAGTTCAAGATTTAGAAATCACGCTTGCATATCTTAAAGAAACAGAGCATAAAGGTGGTGCTCATAAAATAATGTTGATGGGCGACAGTGACTCTATGGATTCCGCTTTTGCGAAAGCTGGAAAACAACAATCCCAGTTACACTTATACAGATCTAAAGATACTTATACAGAAATATCGCCACTTGACATTTCTAAGAAAACAGCACTTGAACTATTAATTAAAGAATGCTTTCCAAAAGTTGCGATGAAGAATGTTGCAGCCTTTGGAGACAATTATAATGATGTTGAAATGATTGCAGGAGTAGGGCATGGAGTTGCCGTAGAGAACGCTAGAGATGAGGTTAAAGCCGTTGCGGCATACCAAACTACACATCATAAAAAAGATGGTGTGGCACAATGGATAGAAAAATATCTCTAAAAAGAAAAGGCGAAACTCTATAAAGAGTAACGCCTTTTCCACCTCAAAATACTTTTGAGTTCCCTGAGCGAGATATATTTTATTCTATAGTAATGATGTCTTGTGAATTAAGTCCAGCAAGATTCATAACTGAGTTGTAGTCCGTAATATCTAATAATGGATTTTGTGCCAAATCAACTGGTAAAATTACAATTCTAAATGTTTGATTATCTAAATCTCCAGCGGCTAAGTTGTTAAAGTCAAATGTGCTTGGGGCATCTAGAAAAATAGTTGCATCACCGTTTGTTGCGTCATAATTATATTGAAATTGGCCAAAATCTGTATAAACCGTTTGTGGTAGTAACCTCCATACATCTACAGTACCACCATTATTGCCTGGAACTTCATCCCATAATATATAAATCAAAGTCATATCAGTATCAAATACTTCGATGTCATTTGGGTATGTTACAAAGCTATCATAGTCTGGAGCTGTAAAACTTGTAGTAATCTCAAATGATTGAGCGACAATGTTTGTACCATCGAGCCCATCAAATCCTGGAGGACCTTGTGGGCCTTCACAAGAAATAAATACTACGGCTAGTGTTAAAAGTAAAGCTAGTTTTTTCATAATGCATATAATTTCTATGGTTCATTCAATAACCTTGCCTAAATTTATAAAATGATCAATAAAATTATTTTCATTGCAATACTATTTAATTTTGGCTTTTCACAAGCTCAAATCGATGCAGGTGATCAATTAACCCAAACTGGAAATTGGAAAGCAGCCATTAAAGCTTATAATGATGCTCCCGATGGATCAACAAAGAATTTTAAAATGGCTCAGGCATATAGCCAACTAGGAAATACTTTTAAAGCTATAGAATTTTATGAGATAGGTTTTACTAGAGATAGTACTTCCATTAAACCCAGATTTGAATATGGAAAACTATTGATTAATAGCCAGCGATATGTAGATGCCATTCCTGTTTTTGAGTTACTCAAAGAAAACCAACCTCAAAATGCCAGCTTTCATTACTTTCTAGGAGATGCATGGTCAGGATTAAAACAAACAGATCAAGCGATTAAATCATATCAGCAAGCATTATTCTTAAATAAAGAATATCGAGCGGCACGACTAGACCTTATTAAGAATTACATCCAAAAGAGAAATTTTGAAAAAGCAATGCAATTTGCAAAACAAGGAATTTCTATGGATTCTACTGACGTAAAGATGAATAGTTATCTCGCTCAGGCATATGTGAATTCAAAATGGTTTAGTAAAGCTATTCCTGTTTTTGAGAAATTATTTGAACTAGGAAACGATACAGAGTACAATCGTAATGGACTCGCTTTTTCTCTTTATAGTGATCAACAATTTGAGAAAGCAATAGAGAATTATGAGATGTATATTAAGGATTATGATGATAAGGTTTCAAGCATATATTACAATTTGTCAGTAGCTTACATGAAGATTGAGGAGTATGAAAAATCTATTGACGCAATTGAGAAATCCATTGCTTTAAAAAGTCCGTTACTAGATAGAGAATATGTTCAACTGGCAGCTGTTCATGCTCGCAATGATGATATTAAAAATGCTTTTAATGCCTTGAAAATGGCTCAAAAAGAACGTGGAGATGATGTAATGATTAATTATCAACTTGCTATTGCTGCAGATCGATATTTCAAGGATAAGAAGACCATTATTACTTACTACGAGAAGTATCTAGAAATCCATGGTGAGAAAAGTGATTATGGTCCTCTAGCCGCAGAGCGATTAGCCGATTTAAAGAAGGCGGTTTTCATGAATGGGGACGATTAGAAAAATGCTATTTTTACAACCATGATGCGATATACTATCTTACTGGTAATCATGATGTGTGTGATAACATCATCTTGTCGTACTCAAGAACAAAATGAACAAGAAGCAAATCAACTAGCAAAGAAAAGATTACAAGAAGTAGACCTCTCTAGTCCTGATAAATATCCTTTATTTGATGGTTGTGATGAGCTAGAAAATGCGACAACTTGTTTTTATGAAAAGCTCCAAGAACAAGTCGCTTTAAAATTAAAAGATCATCAGTTGCAATTTGAAATCACACAACGAGATAGTGTGATGGCTGTCTTATTTGTAGATAAAAAAGGTAGTATAAGCTATAAAGGTTTACAAAGTGCACCAGTAAATGATAGAGAAAAAATAGTAGATTCTTTATTAGAAGAACGACTACAGCAAATTTGTAAAATAGAACCAGCTTATAAACAAAACGTTCCTGTTAACTCTTCTTACTTATTACCGGTTATCATTAAACCAGTTATAAATGTACCTCACGTTCTTTCCAACTAGGCTTTCTTAGGCAATTAAAAGCTATAAGAATTACAATAAAAGGATACAAAATCATTTGAGGCATCAAATAAATTGGCCATTTCTTATTATTAAAAAACCGATTCCCTACAAACAACACGATTACATCTACTAGAACTTTAATAGACATAACAGTGATGAATTGTTGCGTAGTTAGAATGCTAAAACTCCAAATAGCAGGAGTTATCACAAACATTAAACTCATCATTAAAACTTGAAAGCTCAATAACTTGTTCAACGTACTTTTAGTAGAAGTGCCTTTTTGTGCCCATCGCACTCGTTGATCAATCATTTCCTTCCAGTACGTTTTAGGACATGTAATAACTATAGCGTCTTTTGATTTGATATAAGAACATTTTAAAACATCCTCAGCAACCAGTTTTTCTAGGAGGAAAATGTCATCACCACTTGAGATGTGGTCGTTACCTTTATAACCGTTTACTTCATTAAAAGCAGTTTTAGTAAACGACATATTTGCACCATTACACATAAAAGGTTGTCTTATGGAAAAACCTCCCATAGTCGTTAATTGTAAAGCCACCATCTCACTATGTTGTAGATGTGATAATAGATTGTTCTTTAATTCCATCTCAATAGGTCCAGCCACAAAATGCTGATCTGGTAATAATTGATAATGCTTGTTATAAGCTTGCAACCATTTTGATGGTAATATGACATCGGCATCTGTGCAAATGATGTGCTCATGTAGAGCTAGTTCTAGAGCTTGTGTAGTACCGTCTTTTTTAGGACTTTTACTAACGGGAATGCGATTGATAAGTAATAGTTTAATTTCTTTATTTTGAGTAGCAAATTGCTCGATAATCTCTAATCCATTATCACTAGAATCATCATTGATGAAAATGAATTGGGTTTTAGTAAAATCGTATTCTAGTTGCGATATGCTATGAAGTAAAGCTGTTAAGTTTTGAGCTTCGTTTCTATAATTAATAATGACACTGAAATTGAAATCACTTTCCACACTCGGTGCACTCGTGCGATAAGGTCTAGCCTTATAAGTAAGTCCTTCTAGAACAAGCCCTAGAACTATAAAAAGATAACCTAACGATATGATAAGAATCAAGAACATCATATAGTTTTAAGCTTTTTAAAAGGCAATAATATCCAGCCCAGTAAAGTAGGGAATAAAGTATTTGTTACCCAAACTATAGTGGTCGCCAGTAAGATATGTTCATCATTAAAAGTAGAGCCGTTAAAAATATAGCTTGCAGCAGTCCATCGCACAGGAATATCAAAAATTTGAAACATAGGAATGATAGAAACTGCAAAATAATTTACAGCGATATTATCAAGCCAAGAAAAGATTGCTATGTCGCTTTTTAAAGTCCATAAAATGAGCAGCCAGTTACTCGCAAAAAGCACATAACGCAAAGCGGAATAGCTAGTGGTTATAATCCATGTTTTAGGAGATGTGTTTTTTAATTTCCACTTTTTTTGAATCCATAAAAAAGCGGCAAAAACCAAACAAGATAAAATTAAAACTAAGTATAGATAGAAAAAAATAAAATTGATTTCATTTTTTAAAAACACTGCTAGACCTATAAAACCTAGAATTATGGTAATAACCATTTGGCTTAGACTACCTATCATAACTCGGCTCAGGATGAACTTACGCTGTTTCTTCTCAAAAAAAAGCGCTTTAAAGGCAAACTCCCCAGCTCTAAATGGCGTGATAAAACTTGCAGCCTGAGCAGTAAGACTTTGTAATACGCTTTCGCGAAAGCGTAATTCTTCAACTTCTCTTACTAAAAACTGCCACTTTTTACTTTCTACCAGCCAGCTGCCTAAACTTAAAAACAACATAACAGCAATGGTGAAAAACGGAATGTCTTTGAGAGAATGCAGCACAGTATCGAGTCTAAGCGGTCTATCTTTCCATTGAAAATAAAGGACGGCAGCGCACGCAATGAGCACCACAATCTTAATAGATGGAGCGAGGAATTGCTTAGCTTTGTTCCAGGTGCTGGTCATAGCCCGAAAAATACAACAATTGGCAACAGAAAAAATCATCCTAGGTGTAGATCCAGGAACCTCAATTATGGGTTTTGGGGTTATAAAAGTCGTAGGTAAAACGATGACTTTTGTGCAAATGAACGAGTTAGATTTGCGCAAATACACAGATCACTACGTGAAATTGCGCAAGATTTTTGAACGTACTATGGAACTTATAGAAACGCATAATCCAGATGAGATGGCGCTCGAAGCACCATTTTTTGGTAAAAATGTGCAGTCCATGCTCAAGTTAGGTCGTGCGCAAGGAGTTGCTATGGCTGCTGGGCTTTCTAGAGATATTCCTGTGACTGAATATGCGCCGCGTAAAATAAAACAAGCCATTACTGGTAAAGGAACGGCTAGTAAAGAACAGGTCGCAAAAATGCTTCAAAGCCTGCTAGGTTTTAAAGAAATGCCTAAGAATCTAGATATGACTGATGGACTTGCTGCAGCAGTATGTCACTTTTATAATAGTGGTAGGATAGAAGTAGGGAAAAGTTATACCGGTTGGGAATCTTTTGTGAAACAAAATGAAAAACGCATTAAGAAATAAGGCTCGATGAATTTTGTTTTTTCTAACATAATTGTGACAAAGGAATCGCATTTTTGATATTCAAATAAATTTATGTCTTCATCAAACTCGCTTATCATTTTTACCAGAAATCCGGAATTGGGTAAAGGAAAAAGACGTCTTGCCGCAACGGTAGGTGATGAGACTGCTTTTGAGATTTATAAATTTTTATTGAATCATACACGTAGCATTACAAAAACTGTAAACGCGCAAGCTCAGGTCTGGTATTCTGAGAAGATTCGTAAAAATGATGATTGGGATAATGCTATTTATCAAAAATTTGAGCAGCAAGGTGATGACTTAGGATTACGCATGCAAAACGCGTTTGAAACAGCTTTTAAATCACACGATAAAGTCATTATTATAGGTAGTGATATGTATGATATGAGTGCTCAAGATTTAAACCATGCATTTACATTATTAGACTCGCACGATGCGGTAATGGGACCAGCTATAGATGGTGGTTATTACTTGCTAGGGTTTAAAAAAGAAGTGCCAGTAAATGTTTTCTTAAATAAAATATGGGGAACAGACACTGTACAGGAAGAAACTATTAAAGATTTAAAAAACTTAAATTACGCAATGCTAGAACCACGCAATGATGTTGATTTTTATGAAGATATCAAAGACGTTCCAGCATTTCAACCCTATTTAAAACACATACATGTTAAGTAAAAAACAACTTTCAGACTCTATAGAATATTTAGTAGGACTAGGATTTGAAGCTCCAGAAGTAGGAATAGTTCTAGGAACTGGATTAGGTCAACTGGTTGATAGTATAGAGAATCAAGTAGTGGCGCATTATAATAATATTCCATCTTTTCCTCTTGCTACGGTAGAGTTCCATACAGGGAAATTGATCTATGGTGATTTAGGTGGTAAAAAAGTAGTGGTCATGCAAGGTCGTTTTCACCTTTATGAAGGTTATGACTTTATTGATATTACTTATCCTATACGTGTTATGCATGGTTTAGGAATTAAGAACTTGTTAGTTTCAAATGCAGCTGGTGCGGTTAACTTAGATATGAAAAAAGGAGATATGATGGTTATCGATGATCATATCAATCTTCAAGGTGGCAGTCCACTAGCGTTTAAAAACGTGAGTGAGTTTGGAGAACGATTTACAGACATGAGCGCACCTTATGATGCAACCATGAATGATATGTTACTAGAACTTGCTCAAGAACACGGCACTACCATGCATAAAGGTGTTTATGCTAGTGTAGTAGGTCCACAACTAGAAACTAGAGCTGAGTATAGAATGCTTAAACTTATGGGCGCAGACGCTGTAGGGATGAGTACCGTCCCAGAAATCATAGTTGCAAATCACTTGAACTTGCCAGTTTGTGCTGTGTCTGTGCTTACAGATGAATGTGATCCAGACGATTTAAAGCCGGTTGATATAGGAGAAATCATTGCAATTGCTGGAGAAGCAGAGCCTAAAATGGTGCGACTTTTCCAGAGTCTTATTGAACGCTTGTAGTTTTTTATTGTTTGAATATGATTTGTGATCCTACTTTATATCGTGATGTTCTTGTGAAATAAAGTATTTATTTTTGAATTTCAAGAGGATATTATCTCACATAGAACCCTACTATGAAATTATTATTTATCGCATTATCACTTATCATGCTGTCTTCTTGTGTAAATGGAAAGGATTTAAACTATTCTACACTTGCTCAAGGAGAGACATTAAAAGATGCAGCAACTCAAGTGCTTGATCATTCCTCATGGAATAGCTTATTGAAAAAGAATGTGGATGATAAAGGTTTTGTCAATTATACTGCCTTTAAATCAGATCACGCTGCACTTAATGAATACTTGCAATATCTCAATGATAATGGACCAACTAAAACAACCAGTATTAATGAGCAATTTGCTTTTTATATCAATCTTTATAATGCTGCAACTATAGATTTAATACTTGAGAACGATATTCCAGTAAGTATAAAAGATTTAGGTAGTACATTAAGCCCAGTATGGAATAAAGAACATGTAATGGTAAGCAATCAAGTTTTTTCACTGTCTGATATTGAGAAAGGTGTATTACAACAAATGGGTGATCCACGCATACATTTTGCGATTAACTGCGCTAGTTTCTCTTGTCCACAGTTACAAAACACTGCTTTTACAGCTACAAACCTCAATTCATTAATGGATAAAGGAGCTCGCGAATTTATTAATACAAATAAAAATGATTTGACTGATCCCGCAAATCCCAAATTGAGTAAGATTTTTGATTGGTATGAGAGCGATTTCACAAATACAGGAGTTTCATTAATTGAGTATATTAATAAGTATGCAACCCAACCTATAAATGAAAACGCATCATTGTCCTATAAAGATTATGACTGGTCATTAAACAAACAGTAGAAATAAAAATCGCACCAATCATTTTATTGTAATTGAAGTATGATTAGCATTATTATTCCAGTCCTCAATGAGGAGCAAACTATAAATCAGCTGCTTCATCACTTGATTAATAACGCAAGTGACAGCAATAACTTGGAGATTATTATAATAGATGGTGATAGTGTGGATGATACTAGTGGTGTGGTTCACGCTTTCGCAGAAGCGTCTCCATCATTATCCATACAATTCCACACCGCCGTAAAAGGCCGTGGATCTCAAATGCATGCAGGATCACAAATAGCAAAAGGAGAAATCCTCTATTTCCTTCATGCCGATTCTTTTCCACCTCAAAATTATGACCTGGATATCATTAAAGCTGTGTCCAGTGGAAACCCAGCAGGATGTTTCCGTATGCGATTTATGAGCTGGAACTGGTGGTTGATTATCATAGGATGGTTTACTAGATTCTCATGGCGTGCCAGTCGTGGTGGCGATCAATCGCAATACATTACTAAAGAATTATATAAAGAAATAGGTGGCTATAATACAGAGATTCCTATCTATGAGGATTATGATTTAATCCATAGATTATATGATCACGGTACGTATTATGTAATACCTAAATGGCTCAAAACCAGCGCAAGACGCTATGATGAAATAGGCGTTTATAAATTGCAATGGTTCTATATTACGATTTACTGGAAGAAACGCAATGGCGCAACCATAGATGAGATCTATGAGTATTATTTAAAATGGTGTGAGACTAGCGAGATGCAAAAGTCGAGTAGCCAGAATTAATTCTAAGCTTCTCCATTCCACTCAGCATAGAACTGGTTGAGGAAACCTTCCATGTAATCATGACGTTCTTGTGCCAGCTGTTTACCAGTTGAGGTGTTCATGCGGTCTTTTAAAATCAACAGCTTTTCATAGAAATGATTTATAGTAGGAGCCGTACTTTTCTTGTATTGCTCTACAGTCATGTTCAAATCTGGTTTGATCTCTGGATTATAAATCGCTCTATTTTTAAATCCACCATAATTAAAGGTACGTGCAATTCCTATGGCACCTAGCGCATCGAGTCGATCTGCATCTTGAATAATGTCGAGTTCTTTACTTTTAAAACTTTGATCTTGATGGCCACCTTTAAAAGAAATGTATTTGATAATATGCTCTACGTGCAAGATCACATCTTCAGCTAGTTCTTGTTCTTCTAGAAAGGCACGAGCCACTTTAGGACCTATGGTATCATCACCGTTTGGAATTTAGAGTCGGCTATATCGTGGAGTAGTGCGCCTAGTTCAATGATAAACAAGTTTGCGTTTTCTTCACTAGCTGCGATGAGGTTTGCATTTTTCCACACACGTTCTATATGGAACCAGTCGTGTCCACCTTCGGCATTATGGAGCTTGTGTTTTACAAATGTGATAGTGTTGTGGATGATTTGTTGCTGGTTCATGGGTTGGTAATTATGCTTAGGCATAAGCAAAATTATCAAAACCATTTTATACTATTTTAAATTTGTCCTACTAATCCAAATGTTTTAATTTTATAACTATGACTAAATCAGAAAGAGAAACCCTAGAACGACTTACCGATTTTGACTATGCATGGTATAAAGAAAACGTGCTGGATAAAAAAGAGAACGAAGCAAAAACAGAGCAAAAAGTAGAAGAACCAGCAGGTGATTATGAGAATATTCCATCACATCATAGAGCGGCGATAGAACGTGGATTGGCCGACGTAGAGGCTGGAAGAATGATATCAGGTGAAGATTTTAGAAAGGAAATGCGAGCTAAGTTTGGATTATGACGTTACGCCAGAGGCTCGAATAGGTCTAAAGAATATTTTAGAGTATTTAAATTTTGAATTTGGTTTAAAATTTTCAGAATCTTACTATTCTGATTTTGAGCATATACTTTTTTTGGCTACAACGCAACCAGAAGGTTTTGCCATTGTAAGCCTAAAAAGAAACTTAAGAAAATTAGTTTTCAGAAAGCGGACTACAATTTATTATCAAGTAACGGATTATATTAAGGTAGTTACTATTATTGATAATAGGCAGGATTTTAATGTATAATACCGTTATTATGATTTCAATTAAAAAAAACAGCAATAATTACAGGAAAAACTTATGAGTACAGTTTATAATAAACAAGACTATCATAGGCACCTGCAGCAGATAATGCCAGTGGGCTATACTATGAATCAATACGGTCAATATCTATTAGCAGATCAAAATAATAATAAAACAATCATGATTAGTTTAGGAGGTAGAGAATCTTTTCCCTTTGGAGTTAATTTTGATGCCTGTTCTGTGGGTATAACCTTTCATGACATTGAAAGAATCTTGCATGATGTTTACACGAATCATTCGAATTTAAGTTTTGGACATGATTTGGACAGTAACACATTTCACGATGACTTTTCTGATAGTGTTTTAACTCGGCAAGTAGTCTACGACGACGTTTATTCTATAACCGTTGAAGACGACGCAAGCTTTGCTCA
>JALZUY010000277.1 GCA_023301395.1 Nonlabens sp. | reverse complement strand
TGCGCTCAAAGATTTTATTTGGAAGAAAAAAGTTGCCAGATAGAAATGTTTTAAATAGGTTTACGCCCTTAATTCATAAAGAAAACATAAATTACCCTTATGAAAAAGTTATTTGTCCTTGCAGCAGTAGTTGTATTTCTAGCAAGTTGTGGTCGTGGAGACCGTGGAATGGTCGTCGGAGCTAAAGGAAAAGCATGGCATCCAGAGAAGCCTTATGGCATGACATTGGTCCCAGGTGGAGCATTTATCATGGGAAAAAGTGATGACGATTTTGCAGCGACTAACAATGCTCCTACTAAAACCGTTACAGTTCCTTCATATTACATGGATGAAACTGAAATCACAAATGCCGAGTACCGCCAGTTTGTTTACTGGGTTAGAGATTCTATCTTCAAAACTCGTCTAGCTATTATGGCTGATGATAATGGTTCCACACCAGGTGATGATGGAATCGGTGAGTTTGCATTTCTTGATGCAGATGAAAGCGAAGAGCTATCTCCATGGGAGCAATATTATCAGGATAATTATGCCGGTATGGGAGAAACTGGGTATGAAGGTCGTAAATTAAATCACGATGTAGATTTAATTTGGGATACTGAAGATATTCCAGATGAATTCTATGCTGAGGTATACGATTCAATGTATATTCCTTTTGAGGAAATGTATAATGGTCAACGTACTCTTGATGTTAAGAAGCTGGTATTTACTTATTCAGAAATGGATATTGCAAAAGCTGCTCGTAACCGAGATAAGAAAAGAAGTGAGTTTGTTACTCAAACTCCAGTTGAAATCTATCCAGATACAACGGTATGGATTAGAGATTTCAATTATTCTTATAATGAGCCTATGCACAATGACTATTTTTGGCATGAAGCATACAGCGATTATCCAGTTGTAGGTGTGAACTGGAAACAAGCAAAAGCTTTTTGTCAGTGGAGAACATTATATCATAATTCATTTAGAAAAGAACGTGGTCGTCATAATGTAAATTCTTACCGTTTGCCTACTGAGGCAGAATGGGAATATGCAGCACGTGGTGGTCTAGAAGGAGCAACGTATCCATGGGGTGGACCTTATGCAAAGAACGATCGTGGTTGTTTCCTTGCTAACTTCAAGCCTTTACGTGGGGACTATGCAGCTGATCAAGCACTTTATACAGTTGAAGCTCGTTCTTATGAGCCTAATGAATATAACTTATTCAATATGTCAGGTAACGTAGCAGAATGGGTGAATTCTTCTTATGACGCAGGTTCATATGAATTCATGTCTTCTATGAGTCCAGTAGTAAATGATGAAAATAACATGCGTAAAGGTGTACGTGGTGGTTCTTGGAAAGATATTTCATATTTCTTACAAGTAGGTACTCGTGACTATGAGTATGCAGATTCTGCAAGAAGTTATATTGGTTTCCGTACTGTACAATCTTACATGGGAACTGATGTTACTCTTAACGCAGCAACTAACTAAAATAATAAAACAAACTTAACAACTTAACTAAACCCTTATTAAAATGGCACAGTCTAAAACAGTAAAGAAATTATTTAACATGGCTTACGGAATCGGAGCCTCAATTGTAATCATTGGAGCACTTTTCAAAATCCTTCACTGGGAACTTGATTTAGGTTTCACAAAATTAGGTGGTGGTACTTTATTAGCTATCGGACTTATTACTGAAGCGTTGATTTTCTTCGTATCTGCATTTGAACCAGTAGAAGATGATTTAGATTGGTCATTAGTTTATCCAGAATTAGCTGGTGGGCAAATGGTAAATGCAAAAGGTAAAAAAGAAGCGCCTCAAGATGCTCAAGGTTTACTTTCTCAGAAATTAGATGAGATGCTTAAAGAAGCAAAACTTGATGGTGATTTAATGTCTAGTTTAGGAGACAGCATTCGTTCTTTTGAAGGAGCTGCAAAAGGTATCGCTCCAACTGCTGAAGCAATGTCTTCAACTAAAAAATATTCTGAAGAAATGGCACTTGCCGCTGCTCAAATGGAGTCTTTAAATAGTCTTTATAAAGTACAAGTTGAAAGTTCAAATCGTCAGAATCAAGCTAACGAAGCAATTGCTGAAAACGCAACTAAACTTCAAGAACAAATGGCTGGTCTTACTAATAACTTGTCTTCTTTAAACGGTGTTTATGGAAACATGTTAGGAGCTATGAAAGGATAATTAGCAATAATTATATTATAAAAAAATTATTAATAACAGCTAATTAGAATATTATGGCAGGAGGAAAACAGTCCCCAAGACAAAAGATGATTAACCTAATGTACCTTGTTTTTATTGCAATGCTTGCATTAAACATGAGTAAAGAGGTTCTTCAAGCTTTTGGATTAATAGAAGAGAATTTAAGTACGAGTAATACTGCACTTGCAGTGTCTAACGAGGCTTCTTTAGTTGACTTGAATGGTAAAGCTAAAGATAATGCTAAGCAATATGCGGCAGTAGCAGCAAAAGCTCAAAAAGTTTCAGACTTGAGTAATGACTACTATACATATTTAGGTACTATTAAAGATATGCTTACGGCGACAATAGAGCCAGGTTCTGAGAAAGATTATCAAGTTCAGGATAAAACAGATATCCTAGATAATCAGTTCTTTGTAGGTGATAAATTAAAGCCAGAAGGTGAAGAGTTTAAAACTAAAATGAATGACTATACTTCTCAAATGGTTGCTGCATTAGGCGAAAGTTGTGAAGATGTAGCTGCTGATCTTGTTGAAAAATTCAATACAGGTAATGTTAAGGATAGAGAAGACAAAGAACGTGAATACATGGAGTACAACTATAAAGGTTATCCTCTAATCGCTTCAAAAACTAAGTTGACTTTATTGCAGAATGAAATTCGCAATATTGAAGCTGCTGTAATGGGTCAGTTATTACAAGGTGAGCTTATTCAGATAGCTTCTATTAATAACTATAAGTCTATTGTGAATCTTGATAAATCAGCTTTCTTTAATGGGGAAACTGTTACTGGTACAGTAGTGTTAGGTCGTTATGATGATAGAACAGTTCCTAGTAAAGTAGTAATTAATGGTCGTGAAATCCCTCAATCAGAAATTGTTAATGGACAAATACCATTAAAGTTAGGCTCTGGTGGTGTAGGAGAAAAGAAGATTAAAGGTTATATGGAATTTGTTGAGAATGATTCTATTATTAAGATAGATATTGAATCTGAATATGCTGTTATACCTAAACCTAATTCAGCTACTATTAAAGCTGATAAGATGAA
>JALZUY010000276.1 GCA_023301395.1 Nonlabens sp. | reverse complement strand
TAGTTTTAGCGGTATCGACATCAATAGAAAAGGTTGATATCGGGTTTTCCAAAACCTGGAGGAATGAGTTTTCACCAATCTCATTATAGAAGTCTCCATTTGCAAGATCTTCATTTTCTATAGAATTACTTTCTTCCTTTAATAATTTAGTAAGATTGGTGATCGCTGTCTCGTTATTATCAAGACGCATGTTTGTGCGCTCACGCCATATTTTTGCCTCATTGAGCTGATCGCTTTCGGGCATGAATTGAAGAATATAGTTGAATGCCTCTAGAGCTGGCACAAATCGCTGATCATAGTAACGAGCTTTTCCTAAAAGGAGATAAGCATCGTCAATTTGAACATTGAGTTCTTCCTCATTGATAAGCATAGAGTGTTTTTGCACCGCTTTTACCGCTTTTTCTTCGGCTCTTTCAAAGTTAGGATTTGCAGATTTTTGACCTGGAAGAAAAACTTCTTGTTTCACTTGTGTGCGCTCCACCGGCAGTACATCCCAGTAGTTCTCCTTATAAGTAGCTTCTAGTTCATCGAGTCCTGCTTGTAAAGCGAGATCACCATTGTATAGTATATTATACTCAGTCCCTACCGCATGAAGATTGCGACTTATAAATGAATTCTTTTTACGACTACAGCTGGTAACAGCTATGAGCAGCAATAGAAACGTTAAAATGTTAATAAGTATGGTTCTCAAATGTTCCTTTTTTATCTAGCTATCATAACTGCTTATATAGCATAGATATTGTGAAAGCCCGTAAAAATAAGGATTTTTTATCCCTAAACTAAGAAAATGGCAAAATGGAAGTTATTAACCGACAGATCTAATCTCTAAATCGAATAACTTTCTTCAAGAAAAAACTCTTTAAACCGTATTGTCTTCCTGATTCCGTTTCTTCCACATGCGGCTTAGGAGATAATATAATTGATAATACCATAGGTCCTAATTTACGCAAGGTGCTATCTTCTTCAAATATGAATCCAGCGATAAACCATAAGCCTAGAAATAATCCTAAGAAAATTGTTCCATAGACCAAATACATTTTAATTTTTGCGCTCATTATATTACTTTTTTCAAAGGTAGGTTTCTAATTCTAAGAAAATTATAAACTATAACTTAATAATCTTATTAGAAAACACAATTCTTAAGCCGTATTGAGGACCTGATTGTGTGTTTTCTACATGTGGTTTAGGCGCTAGTAACCACCCAGCCGCTATTGGTATAATTGTAGTCCAAAACGTAGGATCCACCACCAATTGAGTAGTAATGTAACGCACTATTAAAAAAATAGCCACAAAACTTACCACATGAATCAAGTACATTTTAAATTTAGAATTCATAACTATTCTTCTTCTGTTGATGATACTGTAGCAGCAATTGGTGCATGCAATTCTGATATACCTATAAAGTAATCTTCTAATTCTCTAAAGGTATCACCACTTTTCACGATATCCTTGACTACTTTTCCTTTTTCTAGAAGTACCACACGTTGTGCCACCTCAGTCACATGAATTAAATCGTGACTAGAAACTAGAACGGTTACCTCAGGATCATTTGCTAGATCTTTGATGATTTTCTTTAATCTAATTTGTGTGGATGGATCTAGGTTTGCAAACGGCTCATCTAGGATAACTACCTTAGGATTTCCTATAAGTGCTGCAATGATTCCTACTTTTTTCTGGTTTCCTTTAGAAAGATCACGCAAGTACTTTTTTTGCCCTACTGCTTCTCCATTAAAGAAGTCAGAGTAAGAAGCTACGAGCGCATCTATGTCTGCTTTATTCTGTCCACGTAATTCTCCTATGAAATAGAAATACTCCTCAGGAGTTAAGTAACCTATGAGAAAACTCTCATCTATAAAAGCGCTTGTAAACGGTTTCCAGTCTTCGCTCTGATCAATTCTCACATTGTTAGTAACGATATGACCAGTAGATGGTTGTATTAAATCAAGTAGTAGGGAAAAAAGGGTGGTTTTACCAGCACCATTGTTTCCTACTAGACCTATCGCCTGTCCTTTTTCAATCTCAAGAGATTCTATGTCTAGTACTTTAGTGCCGTTGTATTGTTTTGAAAGGTTATTTATAGTAATCATAATCGTTTTGTTCTTAGTGGTTTGTTAATATTACGCTTTCGCGAAAGCGTATAAAATATAATTCTTATGCTGCTCTTAGTCTTTCTGCGAGTAAGCATCTATAGTATCGTATTTCTCGTTTTTATAGATGTCTTCAATCCATGTAAACATTTTGTTTCTAAACAAAAATCCTAAAAGCCCTGTAACCGCAATAGCTATGAAACCTGCATTGTCATTAATAGTCATCGCAAAAGCGTAATAGATGATTACTGGCAGGATCAGTTTAGGTATAATAAGCAATAACGTTTTGGCATTGAAAGCCTTACTATCACCAAAAGCTTTTTTATTACTCGTTAAGTCAATAGGTGTTTTAACAAATGCTCCACCTAACAATACAACTGTAGAGTTAAATCCTATGTTATATATCGCTCCTGCTAAAATTGCGTAAAGCCAATCCATACCAAAATAAACATACCATAAACTAAGTATAGTGCTTATAGTAGTCACTATAACCATAAGCCACCATTTACTCAATAGAAACTCACGATATGGAATATTTTGTGCCATCATTAATTTATAATAACTACTATCCCAACTAGGAACTAGTCCGCCGAAACTGAACAAGAATCCTCCAGTACAAAAGAGCGCTGCAAATATTTTTCCAAAATCTGAATCACCGTATAAACCAAATGTAAATAGCAGCCCATAAAAAATAAAGAAAAAGCCCATTATAAAAGTAGTTCTAGCTCTTTTATTACGCTTGATAAGTTTAATGTCATTTTTTAAATACGTAGAGATCTTGCCAAAACGATTTAAGAAACTTAAATCTTCAGTAGTTGCTTCTTTCACAATTTTTTTCAAACCTTCATCTAGATATAATTGCTTTGCAAAATAGTTACGCGCATAATAAGCTGCTGCAACACATAGTATTAATGGTATTATGAATGCCCATGCATTTTCATAGAAAAACATAAAAACAGATTGTGTATAAAGAGTAATATCAAAAACTCCATAATACTGAGCCAGACCGCAACCAGTAATTATAGCAATTACAGGATAGAAGATCTTATCCATATTATTCATGAATACATTTAGAAAATTAATAGCTATTGTTATGAATAACATTGTAAGATGCCATCCTATTACACCAGTAACGCTATATTCTTGAGCTAATAGAACAATACTAAATGGGATAAAGAAAAATGCCGGTAAGAAGTTGAAGAAAGATAATACTGTTTTACCTAAAGCATAGCTAACTATTTTTCCTTTTTTAAAAGGTAAATAAAGTAAAGGCTTGATATTTGCCACAGGCATTTTTTGCAATACATAGCGATATCCCACGTCCGCAAATACCCAATATATTAAAAAGCGATTCACTACTTCAAATGGATTATTTGCTACAATTTCACCATCTTCAATTAATTCATTGATTAAAAAATAGCTTCCTACACCTAGCCCAATAAAGGCAGAAATCATATAAAGCGCTCCAAAACCCATAAGGATTTTAATAGCAAGATTCTGTTTGAATGCGGCACTTCTAAAAAAGCTTTTCCATTCTAGATTGATAAATTGTTTGATCATGGTCAGTGAATTTGAAGTATTAGTTACAAAAAATGTAAAAATGTTACAGCTCAACATTCCTTTCTTATTTTTGCAGCCGCTAAAAGTACCCTAAATGGAATTTCATAAACTCAAAATACAACAAGTAACTAAGGTCACTCCACAAGCTGTAGAACTCAGATTTGAGGTGCCGCAACATCTAGTTGCTGATTTCAATTATCAATCAGGTCAGTATTTAACTTTAAACGCTACCATAGATGGAAAAGAAGTACGTCGTGCTTATTCACTTTCTAGCGCGCCACATGAGAATCACTGGAGTGTTGTAATCAAGGCTGTAGAAAGCGGTGTTTTTTCTAACTATGCAATGACTTTGCGTGCTGGAGACATACTAGAAGTTGCTGCGCCAGAAGGGTTATTTTTCCATGAAGTAGCATCAACTAGTGCTCAAATTTACCTAGGTGTTGCCGCTGGTAGTGGAATCACACCTATTATTTCTATCATAAAAACAGTTCTAGAAACTGAATCAGAAAGCACCTTTGCTTTGATTTACGGAAATCAAAGCATTTCTCAAACTATTTATTATGAGCAACTTAATGATTTAAAAGATCAATACGGCGATCGTTTTACAGTACGATACAGTTTCTCTAGAGAAGAACGCGATGGAGAATTATTTGGTAGAGTGACCAAAGGAAATCTCAACTTTTTCTTAAAACAGGATTGTGTGGATTACGCTTTTGCAAAAGCGTATTTATGTGGCCCAGAAGAAATGATTACCATGACCACTGATAATCTCATTGAGAAGGAAATTTTATTAAAGGAAAATATTCACTTTGAGCTTTTTACCACTAAAGAGAACGAGATAGAAATCACCGAAGACTCTCATCTTACTGAGGTAACCGTAGTACTCGATGATGAGCAACACGTATTCACAATGAAGCGCAGTGATACCTTACTCGACATTATGCTCAAGAACGATATCGATGCACCATACAGCTGTCAAGGCGGAATATGTAGCTCTTGTATTTGTCAAATTGAAGAAGGAACCGCACAGCTAGCTAAAAATGCAATTCTCACAGACAGTGAGATCGCTGATGGTCTTTCACTTGCATGTCAGGCTTACCCAACGAGTGCAAAGGTGAAAGTGAATTTTGATGAGGTGTAGATAGCATTTTTATCTTATAATATAAATTATTAGTATATTTGAGCCATCAATACCTCCCTAACCTCTCTACGATGTTCACTTTTGGGAGGTTTTTTTTGTTTATAATATGTCCAAAATTAAATACGAGAAGTTACCTAAAACTTTTTCTGAACAGGTTCAATTACTAACAAATAGGGGACTAAATATATCAAATCCAGATAAAGCAGAAAAG
>JALZUY010000275.1 GCA_023301395.1 Nonlabens sp. | reverse complement strand
GGTCAACTTGCCGTTATAGGTGATAAATTATATATGTACGATGCAACTCGAGGTAAATGGTTGACTCTAAATGCGGTGCCACTAGCTTTTTCAAGAGCTGGCGATGTGGATTCTCAAAATTTAAGAATGGCCGGAAATCTTACTAGCGCAAATTCAGGTATACTTATGCCTTATGATGGAACTGTAGTGGCTATTACTGTGAATTCTAATGTAGTAAGCGGTACAGTAACTAATAATTTAACAGCACCTATCAGCATAAGAATTAGAGATGAGAGCACAACAATTGCTGGTGGTGATATTGATTTTAATCTTACACTTGGTATTTATAATGATAATACATCAAACATAGATTTTAATGCTGGTAATCATTTTAATGTAAGAGTACTTAATTTAGGAACTGACACTATCAATAATCCAGTAGTTACCGTTTGGATAAAATGGAGAGCAAACTAAGTTAGAATAAACCTTTCTCCGCAGCTTCATAACCTTCATCTACTAGATGATTGCTTTTGTTCAATGCAGCTCCTACAGCAAGCGTATCACATCGCTCATTAATAGGGTGGTCATTATGGCCTTTTACCCATTGCATTTTTGGATTTGTGGCATTAAAAGCTTTTATAAAGCGTTTCCATAGATCTGGATTTTTTACATTTTTCCATTTGCGTTTTATCCAGCCAGTAATCCAGTTTTTATTAACAGCATCACTTACATATTTACTGTCTGTAAAAACGGTGATTTGTACATCAGTCATTTTGATTTTTTCTAGCGCTTCAATTACTGCAAGCAGTTCCATACGATTGTTCGTGGAGCGACGATAACCTTGAGAGAATTCTTTTTTATAGCTTCTCCCTACCCATATCATCACTATTCCGTAGCCTCCAGGACCTGGATTACCACGTGATGAGCCGTCAGTATATATATGTACTTGTTCCATTAAGCGAGTAATTCTTCAATGACCAGCGGGAAATGTAGGTGTTCTAGTTCATGAATACGTGCCGCAAGATCATCGGCTGTGTCACCTTTATGTACAGGACAAGTAAATTGCTCTATAATCGCACCTTCATCATAATCTTCATTTACATAATGGATGGTAATCCCACTTTTTTCTTCCTTATTTTCAATAATTGCACGGTGTACATTCATGCCGTACATGCCTTTTCCGCCATAATTTGGTAATAAAGCGGGATGAATGTTAATAATTTTTTTTGGAAATAATTTTACGAGACTTTCTGGGATTTTCCATAAAAAGCCCGCCAGCACTATCAAGTCAGGAGATTCGGCTAGTAATAAGGATTCTATTTTCCCTGCTTTCGCGAAAGCGAATTTATTAAAACTCATCGCGGGAATATTATTTTTTTGAGCTCTTTCTAGCACATAAGCTTGTGGCTTATTTGATAAAATCAAAGATATTTCTATAGAATTTTTTTGAGAAAAATGATCTATAATTGCCTGAGCATTAGTACCATTACCTGATGCAAGAATCACTATTTTTTTCATAAATTTTTATGGCAAGCTTGTTGTAAATCAACTGGCAGAGTTGAATTAATAATCATTATCAAATGCGATGGCAAGTTAACTCAAATAACTAAAAAGTGATTTTATCACAAAGTTTGTTATTTTTGCCATTCATTTAAAATTAAAATTAGAAAATTATGTCAGACATTGCATCAAGAGTAAAAGCAATAATCGTAGACAAATTAGGTGTTGACGAAAACGAAGTTGTAACAGAAGCAAGCTTCACAAACGACTTAGGAGCAGACTCACTAGATACAGTTGAGTTGATCATGGAATTTGAAAAAGAATTTGATATCCAGATCCCAGACGATCAAGCAGAAAACATAGCTACTGTAGGTCAAGCTGTTTCATACATAGAAGAAGCAAAAGCGTAATACTTTTTTGAGCTTAAAAATATCTATAAGGTCATTTATTGATTTTTTAAGGTATTTTTAAGCTCTTTAAGTATAAAGTTAAATTACATGGAATTAAAGCGAGTAGTCATCACAGGAATGGGAGCTCTTACACCTATAGGTAATAACCTAGAGGAGTATTGGGAAGCATTAAAAGCAGGTAAGAGCGGTTGCGCTCCTATCACATATTTTGATACAGAACATTTCAAGACTAAATTCGCTTGTGAGATCAAGAACTTTACAGTCACTGATTTCATAGACCGCAAGGAAGCTAGACGTATGGATCGTTTTGCCCAGTACGCGCTGGTAGCAGGTGACGAGGCGATAGCAGACTCTGGATTAGACATTAACGCTATAGATAAATATAGAGTTGGTGTTATTTGGGGTGCAGGAATAGGTGGTCTAGAAACATTTCAGGAAGAAGTTAAAGCGTTTGCAGCCGGTAACGGTATACCACGTTTTAATCCTTTCTTTATCCCTAAAATGATTGCAGACATAGCTCCGGCACATATTTCTATTAAATATGGATTTATGGGGCCTAACTATACAACAGTATCTGCTTGTGCTTCTAGTGCAAACGCGATGCTCGATGCAGTTAACTACATAAGACTAGGTCATTGTGATGTGATTGTGACTGGTGGCTCTGAAGCTGCTGTGGCACAAGCTGGAATGGGTGGATTTAATGCCATGCATGCCTTATCAACTCGTAATGAAAGTCCAGAAACCGCTAGCCGTCCATTTGATGCGACGCGTGATGGTTTTGTGCTAGGAGAAGGCGCTGGTGCACTGGTTTTAGAAGATTACGAATATGCAAAAGCTCGTGGAGCAAAAATCTATGCTGAGGTAATAGGTGGTGGTTTCTCTAGTGATGCATATCACATTACTGCTCCAGATCCTGAAGGACGTGGAGTTATTGCTGTAATGAAAAACACACTTAAAAACGCAGGAATTAATCCAGAAGATGTAGATCACATTAACACTCATGGAACTTCTACACCGCTAGGTGATGTTGCAGAGTTGAAGGCTATTAAAGCTGTTTTTGGTGATCATGCTTCTAATATAAGTATCAATTCTACTAAGTCTATGACTGGTCACCTTCTAGGTGCAGCTGGAGCCATAGAATCTATAGGTTGTGTTATGGCAATTAATGAAGGAATTATTCCTCCAACGATTAATCATACCACGATTGATGAAAATATCGATCCATCTTTAAGATTGGTATTAAACAAACCAGAAAAGCGTGAGGTAAATATAGCCTTGAGTAATACTTTTGGTTTTGGTGGTCACAACTGCTGTATCGCGTTTAGAAAAATCTAAGCGAGACTTTCTTAAATGAATAGGCTAAAAAAAATATTCACATCTCGTATCTCTACAGATGATGAGGCGTTATCTCGTGGAATAAAAAAAATTACTGGAATTACTCCTAAGAATATAGATGTTTATCGTAAAGCATTTACTCATAAATCTATGGGGCTAAAAGATCAAGATGGAAACCCTATAAGCTATGAACGTCTTGAATTTCTAGGTGATGCCATTCTGGGTAGTGTCATTGCAGAATATATTTATAATAAAGTGCCTCATGGAGATGAAGGTTACTTAACAAAAATGCGTTCTAAAATAGTAAGTCGAGAACACCTTAATGAATTAGGACTAGATTTCGGACTTATAGATTTTGCCAAAACTCAGGTTCCAGAACGTAATTTTGGAGCAAATGTTCATGGTAACTTATTTGAAGCACTTGTAGGTGCTATTTATTTAGATAAAGGTTATAAGCGCACTCAGAATTTTATAAGTCGTAGGATTATAGAACCCTATGTAGATATAGAGAAACTGGAAGGTAAGGTAATAAGCTATAAAAGTATACTTATAGAATGGTGTCAGAAAAATAAAAAAGAATTTAATTATCACACTTATGAAGATACTGGTGTGAATGAAATCAGGCACTTTTCTGTAAAACTTTCTATTGATAGTCGAGTTCTTGCTAAAGCTAGAGCTACTTCAAAGAAAAAGGCCGAAGAAAAAGCCAGTAAGCGTGCATTCTTTGCATTGCAAGACAGAATTGAGAAATAATTTCTCATAATTCAATGAATTTGAGATGTTCATCTCCCTATCACAAGGCTACGAGAACCATTTCGTAAAAAAATCCTTAATATTAGACTTATATAAATACTTAATTGTAGTTTGTCTGCTTAAATTTGTGAGTGAAAGTACAATCTATGGCCACTTATAAATTAGACGGATGGGATTATGAAGATGAGCCTTATACACTTGTAGGTATTCATTCCACTATTGAGCCTTATAGAATGGCTTATATGGTAAAT
>JALZUY010000274.1 GCA_023301395.1 Nonlabens sp. | reverse complement strand
ACAATCTAGTTAATAAAATGGTCTACTCAGATATAATTTATCAATCTAAATTAATGCGTAACTAACTACTGACCTCTATAAAATTAAATAGTGACTTTTACAACAGGACTAGTAGTCCTAAAAAACTTATTGATTTTAAGGTGACATCTACAACAATCATTAATCAAGATGGTGTTTTTTTGTTGAGATTAAAACCACTTCATAAAGTTGAATTCCAATCAGGTGATTTAATAGAAATTATAGCTCCAGGCTCAACCCGAGCAAGACCATATTCTATTGCGCAATATAATGGAGAAATTCTATTAAGTATTAAAAAATACAATCTAGGTGTTTGCTCCAGTTATCTTCATTCATTACTAGTTCACGACGTTATAAAAGCTAGTATCAAAGAGAATCTCAGCTTTCATTTAAAAAAAGATATTAGTGATGCATTGTTCATTGGAAACGGAACTGGAATAGCACCTTTTCTAGGAATGCTTTCAAATAAAACTAAGGAACAAGCGATGCATCTTTTTTGGGGAGGCCGCACTCAACAATCTATTGAAATCTATAATCCATTTATTAATAAATCTTTAGAACATCTAAATATTGCCACTTCTCAAGAAGGGAAACGCGAGTATGTTCAAGACATTTTACTAGAACATTATCTAATAGTGACAACAGTTTTGAGTAATGGCGGACAGATATTGGTTTGTGGTTCAATGGAAATGCAAAAAGAGGTGTTCAAAGTATTAGAAACAATCTGTTTAAAAGAATTACAGCAGTCACTATTCGTCTATGAAGTTCAAGGTCAGATATTGATGGATTGCTATTAAAATAAATAACCTTATGTGTAAAAAGGATAAAGTTCTAGCCAAAAATAAAAATGGAAACCTTTCTTATTGTTAAGATTGTAAGTTATATAGGTTGCTTTTTAATAATGTCAGATTGGATTTAACAGGTCTGCAATTGACACAACTAACTAATTATACAAATCAAATTGAAATAGAATATTGGGAAATAAAATTTGATCGCGTTCCTATGAAAAGAAAAATCCCAATTCCTTCAAATCAGCATAATCTAACTTTAATGTTTGATAAACAAGAACTGCATCTTCTAAAATCATTATTAAATTATGAAGAGAATGAAGGCTTTGAATTATTACAGCCTGTAGATATTGATTACGTTTTGTTTCTCAATTAGAATATTGAATTCAGTTATATCTCAAGTAAAACCTACCTTTGTGTTTTAAAACATTCTCATGGATATTACAACAACAGAATTAATAGGATATGCCGCAAGTGCTGTGTTGTTATTCTCTTTTACACGTAAAGATGTTAAAAAACTACGTTGGTTTAACTCGTTGGGTTGTTTGCTCTTTGTCGCCTACGGTTTTATGTTAAACAGTATTCCTGTAATTTTAACTAATCTATCGATTATTGCAATAAATATTTACTACTTATTCTTCCAGAAGACGGATACATCATCTTCTATAGATCAATAATTATAGTGCAGGTGTTTATTTCGCTTTCGCGAAAGCGTAACTCAACCTTTTTTTCCTTAACTATAATTAACAAACTCACATTAGAGATTTGATTAACTTCATGGCCTTAAATCAATAACCATGAATATCAGATTTTTTGGGGCTTTATGTATGGTCGCTTTTTTATTATCATGTAAAAATGATAATCCAACGACCCAAGATTCTAATGAGGTAAACCTAGATGTGGCCTTTGAGAAAATGACTCTAGATAATGGTCTTACCGTTATTTTACATCAAGACGACTCTGATCCTGTAGCTGCGGTAGCACTTACTGTGCACGTAGGAAGTGCAAGAGAAAAGGAAGGTCGTACAGGATTTGCACATCTTTTTGAGCATTTATTATTTTTAGAATCTGAGAACTTGGGTAAAGGTGGACTTGACGCAATGAGTGCTCGTATAGGTGGATCTGGTGCAAACGGTTCTACCAGTCGAGATCGTACCAACTATTATCAAACGGTTCCTAAAGATGCTTTAGAAAAAATGATTTGGGCCGAGGCTGATAAGCTAGGCTGGTTTGTAAATACGGTTACAAATCCAGTTCTAGCAAAAGAAAAACAAGTCGTTAAAAATGAAAAAAGACAAAGCGTAGATAACAGGCCTTATGGTCACGTGAGCTATGTAGTAGGTAAAAATCTATACCCTAAAGATCATCCTTATAACTGGCAAGTGATAGGTTCACTTGAGGACTTACAAAACGCAACTGTAGAAGATGTAAAAGAATTTTATCGTCGCTGGTACACGCCTAATAATACGGTACTTACCATTGCAGGAGATTTTGATATTGAGCAAACTAAAGCTTGGGTTCATAAATATTTTGATGAGATTCCAGCTGGAGTAGAAGTGGCTGCTGTTGCAAAACAACCGGCAACTCTTGCTGCTACTAAGAAGTTATACTATGAAGATAATTTTGCTCGTGTGCCGCAACTTACGTACACGTGGCCTACGGTTCCTGAGTATGATAAAGATGCTTATGCATTAGACATTCTTACTCAATATCTATCTTCTGGTAAAAAAGCACCATTGAATAAAATTCTTGTGGATCAAGAACAATTAACAAGTAATATAGTGATGTATAATTATGGTGCTGAGCTTGCAGGTGAGTCTACTATTTCTATAAATGCTTTTAGTGGAACATCGCTGGACAGTGTTGCCATGGCTATAGATAAAGGTTTTGCCTTATTTGAAAAAAACGGCATTTCTCAAGCAGATCTTGATCGTATAAAAGCTGGTCAAGAGACAAGTTTCTATAGAGGTTTAAGCAGCGCGGTAGGTAAAGGTTTCCAGCTAGCACAGTATGAAATGTTTGCTGGTGATGCGGGATTTGTTTCTCAAGATGTAAAAAATATTCTTGCTGTTACTAAGGAAGATGT
>JALZUY010000273.1 GCA_023301395.1 Nonlabens sp. | reverse complement strand
AAGGTTAACATCATTACCTAATAGAACCTCTGTAGGATTGATACGTCCTGTTTCCGGACCGTTTTCTAGTTTCAATACACCACGTGGACATACCGCACTACAAATACCACAACCTACACAACTAGAACGAACGATGTTCTCTCCTTTTTGAGCATAAGCTCTTACATCGATACCTTGCTCACAGTAAGTAGAACAATTACCACAAGAGATACACTGACCACCGTTAGTAGTAATTCTAAAACGAGATTTAAATCGTTGTACAAGCCCTAAATAAGCAGCTAGCGGACATCCAAAACGACACCATACTCTATTTCCAAAAATAGGATAGAAACCTGTCCCTATAACTCCTGCAAACCATGCACCTATAAGTACACTGTAAGCGTCTTTAATCCACTCTGCTGGAATACCTATGAGAGAATTTGCTCCTGTAAAATAACAGTATAGTGTTACTATGGTCATTACCAAAGAAAACACTAAAACAGAGTGAATCAACCAGCGTTCTAATTTCCATGATATTAATTTCTTACTAGAATTTTGACGATAAGGATCTCCTAAAGTCTCTGCAAGTCCACCACATCCACAAACCCAACTACAGTACCATCTTTTACCAAAGAAGTAAACCATAACTGGC
Organism: Nonlabens sp.; assembly: GCA_023301395.1. Taxonomy (GTDB): domain Bacteria; phylum Bacteroidota; class Bacteroidia; order Flavobacteriales; family Flavobacteriaceae; genus Nonlabens. The sequence continues at coordinate 3,177 of JALZUY010000273.1, read as the reverse complement.
ACTATAATAACTGTAAGAACGATTCCCCAAACGAGTATAAATAATCCTATAGCTCCACTATCCATGAGACTATCCAGATTCCAAGAGAAGAAGAAATCATAATCTAATGGAAATGCATTTTTAAAATCATAAGCTGGCATTTGTAAGCTGGTCATGATTTCAGGAATCAAGAACGCAAGTACAATTTGAAAAAACAATACTGATGTGGTTCTCAAAATCTGGTACTTGTTATGGCGATATTTTATATACATTCTAACTGCCATAACAGACATAAGAACACAATAAAGGAAACCATATACAAACCACTGACTTGCTTCATTACCACTAAGAAATTTACTTATAGGATCTACGATATAAGTCCAGTTCACAACATAGTCTGCCATGAAATAGAGTGTGATATAGAATAAAACGAGATAAACTAGTACCAACCAGGCTATCCAACCACGATTAGTCGCAGCACTGTGATAAACACCATTATTCTTAATTCCTTTCCTGCCCAATAATTGTAATTGAGGCGCTATAAACATAAGTGCTCCTAGAATCCCTAAACCAAATGTTAGTAACCACATTAAGCCTTTATTCTCTACTATAAAACCAGTACCTGCCTTCTTAGCAAGAGAAAAACTCATCGCACGGAAATCTTTCTCGTTTATCCTGTATTGATATTGTTTTCCTTTATTATCCCAGTCTTTTGCTGCATCATACTTTGCAATAAGAGCATCATAATGAACATTGTTTTTTTCTAAAGCACCTCTCACACTACTAGAGAAATCAAAAATCCCCATAGGCTCTTGAGAGATAACAGCCTCATTTAATTCTTTTTTTATAAAATCGTTTGCGATTCCTTTAGAATCTAGAAATGAGTTAAGATCTGCTTCTTTAAGATCAAAAGAGCCTGCAAAAATAGATCCTGTAAAAATGGCTAGTCCTATTAAAAAAATGACTAATCCTATATGGTGTATTGCTTTCATAAAGCGTTTATTATTAATGATTTATTGTAATTAACTAAGCAAAAATGCGTTTCCAGCTTTTTTTCACTGGTTTAATTTGTTTACCTCTTTCTTGATTGTAATGACTTATAATCGCGTCTTCATATTGCTTATAAAATTCTGGATCAAAATTAGCATCCTTGAGGTATTCCATAACCTCATCTACCTTACGACCTTCAGTAAGCCAGCGATCAAATATTTCATGTCGCATTCTTATTCCAAAGGTGTTGATTCCTAAAAACTCGTCTGTATCTTTATGATAAGCGATAGTCACACAAATCAATTCTTTAGAATCGCGCCAGTGAAATTGCTCTTCAAAATCTGGTTTACGACTACCACTAACCCATCCATAGGTTTGATATTCTACATCCATAAACTTGGCACTATTAAACCAGTGCCCAGGATTATACTCTGTAGAATTACCACAAATAGTCTGAGCAAGTGCTTCACCCATCATGCGACCTGTGTACCATACTGCTTCTATAGGGCGACGTCTTCCTATACCTTCATGTTGCTCTGCACAATCACCTATGGCATACACATCTTTTACACTAGTTTCTAGTAATCGATTTACTTTAACACCACGACCTAATTCAATTCCTGATTCTTTCAAGAAGTTTACATTAGGAGACACTCCAGCGGTAAGTCCTACCACGTCGCACTCTAGAATTTCACCAGTTTCTTGAATTTTAACCGCTTTACATCTTCCTGTTCCATCATCTATTATTGCCTCTAAATTTGTATTGAGCCTTAAATCAATACCGTTTGCAAGAATTTCTTCATTGACAAGAGCACTTTCTCCAGCTGGCAACACACCATTCCAGAAACTATCTTCTCTTACAAGAAATGTTACTGGTATATGACGTGAGTGCAGCATCTCGGCCATTTCAATTCCTATTAATCCACCACCTACTATTACTGCTCGCTTACATACTTTGTTATTAGGCGCATTTTTTTCTAATTTCTCAAGATCTTGCTTATGATACATTCCTTGAACGCCGTCAAGATCCTGACCTGGCCAGCCAAATTTATTAGGAGCACTTCCTGTTGCGATAATCAACTTATCATAATTCATGGAAGAACCATCAACAAATTCAAGTGATTTACTAGAAGTTATTACATTCTTAACCCAAGCTTTTTTTAACTCAATTCTATTCTTTTCCCAAAACCAGTTTTCATAAGGCTGTGTATGCTCAAATTTCATGTGTCCCATGTAAACATACATGAGCGCAGTACGTGAGAAAAAATAATCGGTCTCTCCAGAAACAATAGTGATCTGTTTATCAGAATTTTTCCTGATATGCCTAGCCACTGTCACTCCAGCTATTCCATTTCCTATAATAACTATATGTTCCATGTAGGTGTATTTTTAGTTGGTGATAACAAATTAAGGGTATTCTTTAAATTTTTACTTTAATGATTCGACCTACTCCATGTTATATTATTCCTGAAAATTTAATAAAATAGTTATCTAATTATATTGAGAATAACCTTTAACTTAAAAGTATGGTTTAATTATTGAATTACGTTTAACTTTAAATTCATAAAACGATGACAAGTTAAAACAATTATGCAAAAAAAACTTCACATATATATCACGATAATGATATTATTACTTTCATCTATCGCTTTAGCTCAAATCGATGCATTCCATAAAAATTATCAATCTGTATTATCTAAATATGTACAGGATGGATTAGTAGATTATAAAGGTCTTAATCAGGATTCAAAAAGTATAATTCTATTAAAAGAAAGTATAGCAAATACTGCAACCATTAAAATGTCCCATCAAGAACTCAAGACCTTTTTAATTAATGCTTATAACATGACCGTAATTATTTCGATTGCAGATAATTATTCTTCAAAATCCGTAATGGATATCGATGGGTTCTTTGATAAAAAGAAGCATCAAATTGCCGAAAAATCAGTAACTCTTAATGAACTTGAAAGAAACTGGCTCTTTAATAAATTTCCTGATGCACGGCTACATTTTGCACTAGTATGTGGTGCTATTTCATGTCCACACATAAAAGGAACACCATTCAATTCTCAAAATTTAGAATCAAAATTGGAAAAACTAGCTGCAGCAACTATCAACGATTCTAAATTTGTAAGTATTGATATGCATGAAAAAACGGTTACCGTTTCTAAATTATTTGACTGGTATCAAACAGATTTTGAGAAAAAA
>JALZUY010000272.1 GCA_023301395.1 Nonlabens sp. | reverse complement strand
ACCGTTGAGCTGTTCATACATCCATTTACATCAGTAATAGAGTAGGAGAAGTTATAAATTCCTACTGCAAATCCAGTAATATCCACATTACTTCCAGTTAATGCTCCAGTAGCATCATCGTCATTCCATGTTCCACCAGCGTCCTGACCAGTTAGTTGATTGAATAAATCAACTGGTGAGTTTGCAACTAGATTATTTACACAAACCAATAATGGAGTAGGAACTCCTGTATCTGGTAATGGGTTAATGATTACTTGAACCGTTACATCAACATCAGTACATGTTCCTATAGCAGGTACCGTATAAGTGAAATCAAATGTTCCGTTTCCTAATGTTGCTAAGTCGATTGGGTTTGTTACTGCAGTACCTGTTGAGTTAGGACCTGCAAACCAAGTTCCATTAGTATCTTGTGTTCCATCTAGTAAAGAGAATAAATCAAATGGAGAACTTGTCGTTGCTTGATCTTCACAAACCTCAAATGGTGTTCCTATATAATTACCAGACTCTGGTGCTGGTAAGATCGTTATAGTAATAGCTTCAGTATCAGAACAAGAACCATTATCAATGGTGTAAGTGAATGTAAACGGGCTTCCTGCAACAGTAAAACTAGTGATATCAATGGGATTGACAACTGGCGTATTTGCAGCGTCAGTCCATGTGCCTGAATTGTTATCTTGTGATCCATCTAAAGAATTAAATAAATCATAAGGCGAGTTTGTCACTAAATCATTGACACAAAACTCAGTTACAACGGCAGTTCCCGCATCAGGATCAGCAAGTACGGTTACTTGAACCGTTGTTGATTCTTCTGGACATGGATTAGGGTTTACATTTTGACTATAAGTGAAATCATAAGTTCCTGGTGCAAATCCTGTAAAGTCAAATGGTGAAGCCACTACTGGATCAGCACTTGTAGTTCCTTGTGTCCAAGTTCCACCTGTATCTTCATTATCTAGTAAAGAGAATAAATCAAATCCTGTAGATGCTTGGGATTCACAGAATACCAATGGATTCAAAGCCGATGGGATTCCCGAAGTCAATACATCGTTAACTACAATAATTACGGTTGCACTAGCATCTGGACAAGAACCTGTTCCTAGTACCGTATAAACATAATTATAAGATCCTGTAACCAGTACACTTATATTAGTAGTTCCTATATTCCCACCTGTAATGGCAGTAGGACCAGTCCATGATCCATTAGTCTCTGGCATTCCAGTTAATAAGGGAAATAAATCAAAATTTGCAGCCGGCAGGTTATCTATACAAAACTCCTGAGTAGTTCCTACACCAGGAATTACGGGATCATTAATCACAACGGTAACTGACGTGACATCACTTTCACAAAAGAAGTTATCTGCTTGAACATAGTATGTTGCACCGTCTACTAAAGGTGTCGTTAATTGTAAGGCTGGTGGGATAGGGTTATTTGCAACATCAACATTGCTGTACCAGTTAAAATTATCTATGGTTCCAGGATCAAGATCTGCAATGGTAGGATTTGTATCTGAACAAAATTCTTGAATCGCAAGTGGAGTAGGAGTTAGAGGAGAAGAAAACACGGCAGTACTACCTGATTCTATCTGACCAGTACAACCAGCACTATCTTCAAAAACGATAAAGTAATTTGCATTTCCTGTTAATGCACTTGTTGTCGTTAATGGAGTAGTCAATGCAAAATCAGAGTAAATGGTTACCATTCCTCCAGGCAATACATTAATGGCAAGTGCCTCGTCAATGTAGCTTTGGATTGTTGGGTTTTCATTAGAACAAAAAATGGCATCGAGACTTTGACCACTTATATCAACGGTAAAATCTATTTGCAATGCAGGTCTCGTTCCACAAGTTCCAGTATCATCACCAGCAAAATAAGTTCCTTCTAGAACCAACTGGGTTTGTGGGATAGGAGTTCCACCGGTAGGATTTATAAACCATCGTACTGGATTAGGTCCTGGAGTTACAAATGCATTAAGATCATTAAAAGTTAATTGAGCCGCATCACAAATCACCTGAGGCGAAACGGGAACGCTGGGACATTGAGCTTGTAATTGTAAAAAAGGCAGAAAAAAAAGTGCTAAAAGCAGTATCTTCCTTTTTGTTAAGCTAGCTGGTAAGTTTATTTTCATAAATTATGTTAATCCTTAATTCAATTTACAAAAGTAGGTTGTCGGATATCCCTTTGGTATAAAGAAAACAATAGAGTTATTAAACGTTCATTAACAATCGTTTATGCGTAAATAAATCGGGCAAAACGTGTTTCAAGTATTAGATTGGTCGATATGGAACTATTTTTTATGCTATAAATTTCTCACATGTGATTATTTAAGGACTGCTTTCGCGAAAGCATACTTATAAAAATAGAGAGCATAATAGAATTTCTAGTAGTAATTAAAGCAGAAATTGCTTATTTATAGCTAATTAAACGATACAGAGGTCTGGAATTATTATTGAACCTTTAAAATAAAAGTTATGAGAAATTTGAGAATGTTTTATGGTTTGACGTTATTGATAGCAATGGTTAGTTGTAAGTCGCAACTGAGTAGCACTGAGCGAGCGGCACGTGATCAACAACTCAATAATCTTGCACAGCAAATGGAGAACGGTAATGGTGCATATCATATCATTATGAATACAGCATTTCCTTTGAGTACCAATTCCTTAAATGGAGTTCTCAATGGCGTATTGTTGGGTAGCGGTGATAGTGCGAGTCGCATTGACCTTAGGGACCGCACCGATTTCATTATTCTAGGAATTGAAAATGTTCAAGCCGATTTATCGTATTATGGAGAACGACGTATTTCTAGTGGTTATGGAAACCAAGACACAGGAATACTTTATAACAATGCACCACGTGATTACAGTCAACAAATCGATTATGAAAAAGGAATGATCAATATCTATTATCGAGTAAGTCATCAAACGGAATCCTATGATGTGGATATTGAAGTATTCAGTTCACAGAATGTAAGTATCAATATAAGCAGCTCGCATAGATCGAGTAT
>JALZUY010000271.1 GCA_023301395.1 Nonlabens sp. | reverse complement strand
AGCCTGTTACTCAAGTACTAGATCTTAATGATTTTGAATTACCTCTTTACAGTATTGATTTAGAAAATGACAAAGGTGTTCCTCAAACTGCCATTGACTTTTCAAATATTTTAAAAGAAAGTGATTTACTCATTATCTCGTTAGCTGAGCATAATGGAGCTTATACTGCAGTATTTAAAAATCTTTTTGATTGGTTATCCCGTGTTGAAGGAACAAAAGGTTTTCATAACAAATCAATTTTACTCATGGCTACCTCTTCAGGCTCGCATGGTGGATCGAGTGTACTCAAAATTGCTAAAGGTAGATTTCCATTTAGTGATGGAAAAATTCTAGAAAATTATAGCTTACCTAGTTTTTCAAATAATTTTAATAAAGAAACAGGAATAACTGATGCAGCTCTAAAAGCTGAACTGACTTCCAAAATTCAAAAAATAAAATCACAACTTAAATAAACATATCATGGCAACAATAACAATAGGCGGAAATGAAATTTCAACAAACGGTACACTTCCAGAAGTAGGAACTCAAGCACCCGATTTTAAGCTTAAAAAAGCAGACCTTTCTGAGGCTTCAATTAATGATTACAAAGGGAAAAGAGTTGTTCTTAACATCTTCCCTAGTATCGATACTGATGTTTGTGCAACCTCAGTAAAGAATTTCAATAAAAGAGCTACTGAGCTTGATAACACCGCGGTACTTTGTATTTCTAGAGATACGCCGTTTGCACAAAAGCGTTTTGTAAGTGATGAAGGATTAGAAAACATTGAAAATTTAAGCGATGTTATCGACGGTTCTTTTGGCAATGATTATGGACTGACTATGACCTCAGGACCACTTACTGGCTTTCACTCCAGAGCTGTACTCGTTCTTAATGAAGAAGGAAAAGTCATTTATAATGAACAAGTGGCTGAAATTGCCGAAGAACCTAATTATCTTGCAGCTCTTAAAACATTACTATAATTGGCACTAGGATCATTTTTATATAAAAGATTAAAAGGTTGCGGTTATGCTCTTAAAGGCGCCGTGACCTTATTAAAGACCGAAGCAAGTATACAAGTACAAGCCTTTATTGCTATCCTTATGACCATTATCGGTTTTTATTTTGATATCACAGCTACAGAATGGATCATACAAACTATAGCTATAGGGCTAATCATGAGTCTGGAAGGCATGAACACAGCTGCCGAGGCTATTGCCGATTTTATTCATCCTGAATTTCATGAAAAAATAGGTCACATTAAAGATATTGCTGCAGGCGCAGTTTTTATTACAGCTATTACTGCGGTAATAGTGGGCTGCATTATTTACATTCCTTATATACAAAGAACATTCTTTCTTTAACCATTAAATATCAATACATTACATTATAGTTAAGTTCATACTCAACATTGTTGAATTCTTAGTTAACTATTAACTCACAACAATCAACTGATAACAATACAATATTGTTATTTTTGTACGTTCACCTTAGTGTATGGCCAAAAAGAAAACCACTTCAAAATCACCACGTAAGAAATTGAATTTACCCAGCGGTAAACTCAATCGCGTTCAAGAAGTCATTATTGGGCTTATCCTTATGGGATTAGGGACTATAATGTTGTTTTCTTTTATTTCGTTTTTCTTCACATGGCGAGAAGATCAAAGTATTCTTAATGATTTATCACAACGTGACCTACCTGCACAGAATTGGCTCAGTAAAATAGGTGCTGGACTCAGCGATTTCTTTATTTACGACGGTTTTGGTATCGCAGCACTATCGATTCCTATATTGATTATTATAACTGGTATATTTTTATTTGCTGCAAAAAAAGATGTGTTTACGCTTTCGCAGAAGCGTATCCTTAATTTATGGTTTTGGGGACTTTTACTCATGCTATGGTTATCCATAACCTTAGGGTTTTTCCATGAATCTAATCCTTTACTAGGTGGTAAAGTAGGAATGGAACTCAACGACTTCTTGCAAGATTACATCGGGTTACTAGGAACCATAGTAGTAATGATAGTTCTTGTCATTATTTATATGGTACTGCGATTAAATATTACTCCTGAAAAAGTAAGTGCTTATTTCACTAAAAAAGCAACCGAGGTAAAAGATAGTTTTGAATCAGAGCTCATACCGTCTGACGAAGAAAAAGATTGGGAAACAGCAACTCTTGAAGGAAAAGAAGTAGTGGAAGAAATTATAACTCCAGTTGTACCTATTCCATTACAAAAAGAGGAATTAGAAATAAACATTCCAGAACCAGAGCTTATTCCTGAACCAGTTTTAAAGACTATTCCTAAAACTAAAGAGGATGATGTAGATGTAGAAATCAACGCTGTCATTGATGAAGATGCCGATATTAATAGTAAGGCGGAGAAAATTGTAGAGGATTTTGGCGAATTTGACCCAACACTAGAATTGAGTAATTTCAAGTTCCCACCATTAGAATTGCTCAAAGATTATTCTGCAGGGAAAACGATAACTATTAACGAAGAAGAATTACAAGCCAACAAATTAAAGATTGTTGAAACGCTGAGTAATTATAAGATAGGTATTGCAAAGATTACCGCAACCATAGGACCTACAGTAACCTTATATGAAATAGTTCCCGAGGCAGGTGTACGTATCTCCAAGATTAAAAACCTTGAAGATGACATTGCACTTTCTCTTGCTGCGTTAGGAATACGTATTATCGCTCCTATACCAGGTAAAGGAACTATCGGTATTGAAGTTCCTAACCAGAATCCATCAATAGTTTCTATGCGATCTGTGATTGCATCTCCTAAATTCCAAAATGCTGAAATGGAATTGCCTATCGCTTTTGGGAAAACGATTAGCAATGAAACATTTGTAGTTGATCTTGCAAAGATGCCTCACCTATTAATGGCTGGTGCAACTGGACAAGGAAAATCTGTTGGATTAAATGCGGTACTTACCTCATTGCTTTATTCAAAACATCCTGCAGAGGTGAAATTTGTACTGGTTGACCCTAAGAAAGTAGAACTGACTTTATTTAATAAAATTGAACGCCACTACTTGGCTAAACTACCAGATAGTGGCGAAGCAATAATCACAGATAACTCACTGGTTATAAATACATTAAATAGCTTATGTATTGAAATGGATCAACGTTACGACATTCTTAAAGAAGCGATGTGTCGTAACATTAAAGAATACAACACTAAGTTTAAAGCACGTAAATTAAATCCTGCAAACGGGCATAAATTCCTTCCTTACATCGTTTTGGTGGTTGATGAATTTGCAGATTTAATCATGACCGCTGGTAAAGAAGTAGAAACTCCTATCGCTAGATTAGCACAACTTGCTCGTGCCATAGGTATTCACTTGATTATTGCGACACAACGTCCATCTGTAAATGTAATTACAGGTATGATTAAAGCAAACTTTCCAGCACGTGTATCTTTTAGAGTTCAACAGAAAGTAGATTCACGTACCATTCTTGATAGTGGTGGTGCAGACCAGTTAATAGGTCGCGGAGACATGCTTTATACTGCTGGTAACGAGATCATAAGAATACAATGTGCATTTGTAGACACACCTGAGGTAGAGAAAATTACAGATTTTATAGGTTCACAAAAAGCATATCCAGATGCTTATCTACTTCCTGAATACGTAGGTGAAGAAGGTGGCACAAGTATTGATAATAATATCGACGAAAGAGATAGTAAGTTTAGAGAAGCTGCCGAAGTACTCGTTATTGCACAACAAGGTAGTGCCTCTTTATTACAACGTAAATTAAAACTAGGTTACAATAGAGCTGGTCGTATTATAGATCAACTTGAAGCTGCTGGAATAGTTGGTGGTTTTGAAGGTAGTAAAGCAAGACAAGTTCTAGTTCCTGATCTAGCTTCTCTAGAAGTATTTTTAAACGAAGAAAAAAACAAAGGTTAAGACCATGAAGAATATTTTCATAATAGTACTATTGAGTGTCGCATCCATAGGATACGCACAAAATTCAAAAGCTGATCAATTACTTAAGGAAGTAGCTGCAAAGTTCAAAAGCTATGATAATGTAGTTTTTAATTATAAAGGAAATTTACAAAATACAAAGTCTCAACTTAACATGGATGTTCATGGAGAAGCTACTTTAAGTGGTGAAAACTACAACGTGGAATTCATGGGAAGCACTTACATTTATAACGGGGCAAAATTATATGTAGTGAATCGTGAAGATGAACAAATTACCGTTTCTAATCAAACAGACTCTGATGAAGGCCTCATATCTCCTACTAACATTTTAACTTTTTATGAAAAAGGTTATCGCGCAGAAATGGATATTGAGCAAAATGTACGTGGACGCAAAATCCAGTATATTAAATTAACTCCTATTAAATCTGATTCAGAATATAAGCAGGTACTTCTGGGAATAGATATCAATACTAAACACATATATAATGCTATTGTAACTGAAAATAGCGGTACCAAGGCGACATTTACTTTATTATCATTAAAGACCGACCAACCGTTATCAAAAAAGTGTTTCAACTTTGACCCAACCGATTATGAGGGCTGGGATATCGAGAACTTAGACTAGTTTGAAAATACTCGATAGATACATATTGACCTCATTTATAAAGACGTTTTTAAGCGTCTTTATTGTTCTTATGTTTATACTTATCCTGCAAGCCATATGGCTTTATATTAAAGATCTTGCCGGAAAGGATTTAGATATGATTACCATAGCTAAGTTCATGATGTATACTATACCAGTAATAGTTCCTCTAGCACTACCATTAAGTATTATTCTAGCATCTATTATGGTCTTTGGTAATATGGCCGAGAATTATGAGTTTGCTGCTATGAAATCTAATGGAATATCGCTACAGCGTTCTATGCGTACTTTAATTATTGTCGTAGGAATTCTTGGGGTGACCTCTTTCTTTTTTGCAAATACTGTTATTCCTTGGGGACATTTTAAACAAGGGAATTTGCGGCGTAATATCGTCAATAAAAAGCCTGCCATGGCTATAGGTGTAGGAACCTTTAATCAAATAGGTGATATTAATATTAAAGTAGATCAAAAAACAGGAGATCGTGGACAGTTTTTACATGATGTAATCATTCATAAAAAGCACCCTAAGCGTAACGGAAATTATACGGTCATAAAATCTGAAAAAGGAGAATTAAAAAGCTCATTAAAATCAAATATTATTCAGTTAGTTCTTAGTAATGGGAATTATTATGATGACCTTTTTCCTGAAAATGCTCAAAAAAGAAGAAGT
>JALZUY010000270.1 GCA_023301395.1 Nonlabens sp. | reverse complement strand
GATAAAGTGGATAATGAAGTGCCAGCTCCAGCAGCTGGAATCATGTCTAAGCATTTATGTGCTGCTGGTGATGTAGTGGAAATAGGTAGCGTGATCGCACAATTTGAAGAATCAGATGGTTCTTCTAGTAGCTCATCAAGTTTAAAGACAGTCAACTCAAGTAAATCTAGCGATAAGAAAGAGCAGATTCCGCATCAAGTGCAGAATGACAAGAAACTAAAATTTTCAAGTTCAAATCCGAGTTCAATTTCAAGTTCATTTGTTAATCAAGACCTTTTTGTAAGTCCATTAATAGAGGCAATGGCGCGTAAGAATCATATGTCCTATGAAGAATTAGCTCGCATACCAGCAACCGGTAATAAAGGAAGATTGCGCAAGAGTGATGTCGTGAATTACATTAATGAAGGAAGACAATTCCAGTTTGCACAAGCGATAAATAATGAACCAGATCCTACCGCATACCGCATACCACAATTAAAACTGGATAAAGGAACAGGTACCATTATTAAAATGGATCGCATGCGCTCTATGATTGCAGATCATATGGTGTATTCTAAACATACCAGTCCACATGTGACTGCTTATGTTGAGGCCGATTTAACAGATTTAGTAAACTGGCGTAATAAAAACAAAGCTCCTTTTCAAGAAAAATATGGCGAGAGATTAACGTTCACACCATTGTTTGTAGACGCAGTAGCTAGAGCTATTAAGGAATATCCTAATATCAATGCAAGCGTAGATGGTAAAAATATCATCGTTAAAGAAAATATCAATGTAGGAATGGCAACGGCTTTACCATCTGGAAATTTAATCGTTCCTGTGGTTAAAAATGCAGACCAGAAATCTCTACAAGAAATTGCTGCCGATGTGAATCGTATGGCAAACCTTGCTCGTGAAAATAAATTAGGCGGCGACGATATAAAAGGAGGCACTTTTACGATATCAAATGTTGGAACATTTGGTTCATTGATGGGAACACCTATCATTAACCAGCCTGAAGTAGCTATTCTAGCAACAGGAATTATTAAAAAGCGTGCTGAGGTGATGACCAAAGATGGTGTTGATTCCATTGAGATAAGAAGCATGATGATGCTTTCGTTATCATTTGATCATAGAGTAGTAGATGGGTTTTTAGGAGGTAGTTTTTTAAAGCAAGTGGCTTTGAATCTAGAGGCTGCACCTACAAAAGAATATTAAAAAGAATTGAATTTCCGCACTCGATGCGGAAACTGCTAGTTTTATCTCATGGCTGGATACGAGCACAAATATTATGTCTATTTACTTTCTAATAAGAAAGATGGAGTTTTGTACCTTGGAATGACAGATGATGTGAAGTCTAGAACTAGACAACATAAAGAAGAAAGGTATAAGAAAGCGTTCTCAAAACGATACCAAACTAAAAGGCTTGTGTATTTTGAAGAATTTCAATGGGTTCAAGATGCACAAGCAAGAGAGAAGAAGCTGAAGAAGTGGAAGCGGCAATGGAAAATAGACCTTATTGAAAAGGATAATCCAGAATGGCTAGATCTAGCAGAGGCCTGGTGGGATGATGAGAATTATTAATTAGTATGGAGTAAGTATAATCAGATTCCGCATCAAGTGCGGAAATTCAAGATATTATGAAAATAAGTAAAGAAATTTTAGAATACGGATATAAAAACCTAACCACTGCCAAATCTATGGCAGAACTCTACGAAGAGAATTTTAAAACGGTTTCTAAATACGTGCATGCGACCAGTCGTGGTCATGAGGTGATTCAAACTGCTCTGGGAATGCAGTTGTTACCGCAGGATTATGCGTTTCCATATTACCGTGATGATGCGATGTTACTTTCTATAGGTGTGAAACCTTATGATTTGATGTTGCAGTTACTGGCCAAAAAAGATGATCCGTTCTCTGGTGGACGTACCTATTACTCGCATCCATCATTGAATGATATTGATAAGCCTAAGATTCCGCATCAATCCAGTGCTACTGGAATGCAAGCAATTCCTGCGACTGGTGTGGCGTTAGGTTTCCATTATCGGGAGAGTTTAACTGAAGAACAAAGAACAGCTGTAGACGCTAGTTCAGACTCTAGTGTGACATCAGATTCTATCGTGGTTTGTTCCCTAGGTGACGCGTCTGTTACTGAAGGTGAAATTGCCGAGGCTTTTCAAATGGCGGCTTTAAAGCAATTGCCTATTCTTTATTTAGTACAAGATAACGGTTGGGATATCAGTGCAAATGCTGAAGAAACTCGTGCACAAAATGCTGCTGAGTATGCTGCTGGTTTCCACGGTATAGAAGCTATTTCTATAGACGGAACTGATTTTGAAGAAAGTTACAATACCTTAAATGAGGTGATTGAAAAAATAAGAACAGAGCGTAGACCATTTCTAGTCCACGCTACTGTACCGTTGTTAAATCACCATACCAGTGGTGTGCGCATGGAGTTTTATCGCGATGATTTGGAAGAGGCGAGAAGCCGTGATCAATATCCACGTATGAGACAGTTACTTCTCGATAATGGATTTAGTGAGCAAGATGTGGATGGTTATGACGCTTTCGCGAAAGCGGAATCTAAAAAAGCTCTAGAACTCGCATTACAACAACCAGATCCTGAACCGGCCGATTTATTCACACACGATTTTGCACCAACACCGATTACAGAAGAAAAAGGAGAGCGATCTCCAGCAGGCGCAGAGAAAGTAGTGATGGTAGATTGTGCTTTATTTGCCATAGAAGAATTGATGAAAAAACATCCAGAATGTCTATTGTACGGACAAGACGTAGGTGGAAGATTAGGTGGTGTTTTTAGAGAAGCGGCGACGCTGGCACAAAAATTTGGCGATAATCGTGTGTTC
>JALZUY010000269.1 GCA_023301395.1 Nonlabens sp. | reverse complement strand
TTCTGATGCTGATGGAATACCAGAGATCATATAAGCTGGATCTACAGGATGAGGTTGTTGTAAAACCAATTCATAGAAATAGCTCACACCTATAGAAATCAATACGATCCACATAGGTGCTGGTACTAAATGAAAGTATTTATTTCTTATTTTGGGATAAAACACCATAATAGCCAGTGCTAATATTCCTGCAATAGCCGCATAGGTAAAACCTGAGTTTTCATAAGAAAAAGCTCCTATGATTGTAGATGGAATCGTAATGAGGTAGTCAACACTACCATCTAATTTTAATTCATTACCCATCATGATATGAAATTGCTTTCCTAAAATGATAAGACCTATGGCAGCTAGCATACCTTGAATAGCACTAGACGGAAAGAAATCTGCTAGTTTACCCATTCTTAGAAAACCTAGAATCATTAATAAAGCTCCAGAGCATATAATCGCTGCATAAGTTCCATTAAGTCCTAGTGTTGCAACGGCTACTAGAATAACACCTACTAAACCGTTTCCAGGTCCTGATATTGTTACATTACTACCGCCTAAAATAGAAACTAAAACTCCACCTACTACAGCAGCAATTACACCAGCTATAGGTGGTGCATCACTAGCCATGGCCAGTCCTAGACCTAGAGGTAAGGCAATAAGGCTTACTACAAAACCACTAAAAATATTTTTAGGCAATGATTTAAAAAATCCTTTGATGTCTGTTTTTTTCTGCATTATCTTACTATTAGTACATCAGTAGGTAACTCATTTAAAATGTGCTCTATATCATGAGGAAAAAATCGATCTAAGAAACTTGATTTTTTAGGAGCGTTCATAACTAATAAATCTGCACGCACGATCTGTGCATAATGACCTATGGAGTAGCCACGCTGGCCAAAAATAGGTTGTGTGTCGATACTAATTCCTGTTTTTTGTTCTTCGGGAATATGACTCAGGATTTCATTTACTCGTGATTCTTCTTCTCTTTTAAGTTTTTCTTTTAACAAGTTTGCTTTGCGCAAACTCTGGTCATCATCGATTTTAATAGAGATTTTTTGTTGCTCAATCTCTTCCACTATAGTTAATTGATTACTACCTAAACTATGAGCCACAAAAAATGCGGTTTCTATAGTACGCTCCGTATGTTCATCTTTTAAACCATTAACCACCATGTGTTTGCACGGTTTTCCAGTGACGCTAGGATTAGTCATCATAAGAACAGAACAGGTGGCTTGTCTTGTAAGTTTGCGGGCAATGGAACCTAAATAAAAGTTTACAAAATTCTCTTGTTTTAGAGCTCCTAGAAGTAGTAAGTCTATATTGGACTTTTTAACTATTCCTAGAATTACCTCAACGGGTTCACCTTCATTAAAAATTATTTCATAGGATAACTGTGACTGCCCACAGTTTCCTATGTACTCATCTATAATTTTAATTTTTTCATCACTTTTTTCTCCCACATGTATAAGGGATAATTTCCCTCCAAACATACAAGTTAGCCTTGCAGCTTCGTTTACGTTTGCTTTGAGATTAGGAGAAAATGCCACACCTATGGCGATATTTTTGAAGGGTTGGGAATTCAATCGTTGACTTTAAATGTATGTAAATACTGTTAATTCTTGTTTAATTACGCTTTCGCGAAAGCGTAAACTACAACATCATTATAGAAAAGGTCGTAATTTTCAACCAAAATAAACAAAATGCTGGAATTAGCTGGAATAATAATACTCGGAATACTTGCACAATGGATGGCATGGCGATTTAAAATACCTGCTATTTTACCATTGATTATTATAGGATTAATAGTAGGACCGCTTGCAACATTATACACAGAAGATGCTGCAAAATTAATTGAACCTATGTGGAACGGTGAGAAAGGATTGTTTCCTGGAGATAGCCTGTTTTATTTTGTATCACTCGCTATAAGTATCATTTTATTTGAAGGTGGATTGACCTTAAAAAAAGAAGAGATATTAAACACAGGTCCTGTGATTGGTAAATTGATATCAGTAGCAGTAATAATCACTTTTATAGGTGGTGGAGTTGCTGCGCATTACATATTTGGTCTTTCATGGAAGATCTCTTTACTTTTCTCAGCACTTATTATTGTAACTGGACCTACTGTAATAACGCCTATTTTAAGGAACATACCTCTTAAAAAAGATGTGAGTTCCATATTAAAATGGGAAGGAATTCTCATTGATCCTATAGGAGCACTTTTTGCCGTTTTAGTATTTGAATTTATAAGCGCAAATGCTGGTGGAGAATTTACACTGGTAGCGCTAGAAGAGTTTGGTAAAATTGTTTTATTTGGATTTACGTTTGGGTTCTCATTTGCACATGCACTTGCTTTTTCAATAAAGAAAAAATTAATACCCCATTATTTATTGAATGTATTTACTCTTGCTGCTGTGTTAGGAGTTTTTGTATTAAGTGATTCATTTGCACACGAGTCTGGTTTGCTAGCTGTAGTTGTTATGGGAATGGTGCTGGGTAATATCAATTTACCTAACCTTAAAGAATTGCTTTATTTTAAAGAATCTTTAAGTGTGTTGTTGATTTCTATATTATTCATATTGCTGGCAGCAAATATTAATATGGAAGATCTTTACTTGATTTATAGATGGGAAACTGCTGTCATATTTGCGATTATGGCATTTATTATAAGACCGTTAGGTGTTTTTGCTAGTTCTATAAATAGTGGTTTAAAATTGAATGAGAAACTATTTATCTCTTGGGTAGGACCACGTGGTATTGTAGCGGCTGGTATTGCATCTCTTTTTGGGTCTAAGTTAGTAGCACAAGGCATAGAAGGAGCAGAGTACATTACACCACTTGTATTTATGATTGTGCTAGGAACGGTATTATTAAATGCTACAACAGCACGCTTGTTTGCAAAAATAGTAGGCGTGTTCTTAAAACAGTCTGACGGAATAATGATTGTAGGTGCTTCTAAATTCTCAAGGCTTATTGCAAGTTATTTGAAAAACCATGGACGTAGTGTGGTCTTAGTAGATACCAACTCAAGCAATATAAAAATCGCAAAAGAACAAGGCCTAGAAGCCGTTGCTGCCGATATTTATAGCGATGCCATTACTGATGATATTGAATTCAATAACATAGGTTTCTTGATGGCACTTACCGGTAATTCACAAATTAACGATTATGCGCTGGAGCGTTTTGGTCCACGTTTTGGAGAAAATGGTGCTTATAGATTACTTCACTCTACAGAGGTTAGTAATCCTAATGAAAACTCTATGAGATGTCTCTTTTCATCAACAGACGATTATGTAAACATGATGGAAGTGGCTCGATACTATGGAGAGATTCATGAAATTACTATAAAGTCTCAAGAACATTATGAAGGTCTTATTGAAATCACAAAAACAGACGAGAACATCATACCACTATTTATAAGAACTGATAGTGATATAAATATCATTCCATCTATGTCTCTTAACATGGAAGTAGAAAAAGGCTGTATGCTGGTTTATCTAGGTAAAAAGATTGTGGTACAAGCCACTGGTGATGTAGTGATGGAGTAAACTAAACTCTGTCTTTGAGAGCACTTTCAAAAGCTCATTGACCACCTAATATCCAGTCTTGGTGCTCTATCCGAGCATTGAGGTACTCGAAATGCGTTATTTCTATTTTTACGTACGGTCTTCGAGAACACTTTCAAAAGCTCAGTGACCACCTCAGACCTCGCTCACGTTTTTATACTAGTATTGCGTTATTCTATATCCAGTCTTCGAGAACACTTCGTCAAGCTCAGTGACCACCTCAGATCTCGCTAACTTGTTCAACAAGAGTATTGATGTTCTTGAAATGCGGTATTATTCTATTTACAAGGTTTTAAAACTATATTTTTTTTACTCTTATAACTTATTGATTAAAAGTTGTTTAAAACTATATCTATATGGTTTGTGTAATGTTTTTTCTTTAAAACTTTAAAACTTTAAAACTTTAAAACTTTAAAACTTCTGGCTTAACTTTTGCAAAAAATTAATCAATGAAAAAACATACATTAATAGGACTATTATTTCTAAGCGCCTTTTGTTATGGGCAAGAAAATGAAACCTCCATAGGTTTAAATATTGGCTATCCATTAGATACTGATGTGGCACAATATAATTTTGGAATTTTTATAAATCCTATGTGGGAACTTACAGAGGATAGTTACTTAGGTGGTTATGCAGGTTTTAATTATATAATTTTAGAGACAGAAGAGCCTGGTGGAGCAAACCTGCCACTTGCAGATTTTGGAGCTTCTTATAAATATTACTTTCTCGAATTTGTCTTTGCACAAGTGAATGGAGGCATAAGTTATAATGGACCAGAAGGATTTTATACAATTGCAGGATTTGCAAATCCCACTATAGGATATTCATTTAATAGTACAAACGTGTTTGTAGGCTATCGCAAACTTTTTTTTAACGACGCTAACCTCAATAGCATAGAAGTAGGCATCTCATTTAAACCTTTCTAAAAATGAAAAAAACAATTACACTTTTAACCATGTCTTTATGCTCTATGATGGCATTTTCACAAATCGCTCCAGAGTTGATTGTGAGCAAACCTGTTGAAGTTAAAAAATCAACAAATCAAATAGCTTATGGTACAGAAGACGATCAAGGAAATACTATAGTATTGATGAACAACTTTGAAGGAGGAGTGAGACATATGCTGAAGTTTGATAAATACATGAAATTACTTTCCAATGAATCACTGAAAACAGATCGAAATAGAAACCCTATTGATGCTATACGTGTAAAGAAAGATAAACTACAAGCTTTTGTAGATATAAACGATGAATTTGTAGTTTGCGATTTTAATGATAAAAAATTTGAAATTCCAAAATATAAAAAATACAATTTTGGTAACAAAACACATTCTTATACTTTTTCATCACCAAATTCTAAATTTTTTGCAAAAGCTATAAGAGTAGGTAAAGCTGAAAAAAGTAATTCTGATAAAAGGAAATTTATAATTGCAGATTTGGATTGGAACCTTGTAGAAAGTAAAATTATTACAAGTAAGGCAAGTCAAGAACAAATGGGAATGAATAGATTTTTAACTCAAGAAAGATCTAGAAGACCTATAATATTGGATGATGCAACAATAATAATGGAATCTTTATCATCCAAGATAAAAGCTAACGATGATGAAAATGAGAACACTAGAAAGAAAAGAAAAAAGAAAAAAGATATTCCAGGAGAGAACACCTTTTATTTTATTCCAGCTAATTCAGAAGAAGCGTCTGACATGATTTATTTAGGAAGTAAAAATCGAACAGTATGGAACACCATGTTTACCGCTAAAAACGATACTCTGTATGCACTTTCTCTAACAAGCGAGTATCCCAAACCAGAAAAGATAAATCAAAAAAGCTTTATACAGCTGGTTAAAATTCCTTTTAATTCTAAAGATATTTATAGATCTGATGAGTATCCTATTAATTTTGAAAATAACAATATAAATGGTATTAGTAAATTTTTAGTTGACGACGAAGGAAATGCAAAGTTTGTGCTTTTTTATAGAGATTATGGGGTTTATCATAAAGGCCATTTTCATGAAGGAATGGTTCATGAGGGTTTTGGTGACATGATCATAGGTCAAATTAAAAATGATTTACCAGATTTTTATTTAATCGATAGGCGAATGAAAGTTTCTTTAACTCAAAGAGTAAAAGGCGCAGGTTCAAGGTTTGATTCTGGTTTTTTTGACTTTGTGAATAAAGATGAAGAATTAATTGTATTGTTAAATATCGGTGAGTTTAAGAAAATTGATAATCATTTATTTATAGCAAATTTTTTAGATAAGGAAAGTCAGAAGTATAGAGATAAGAAAGGCTTTAACAGACAACTTGAAAACATTAAAACTCAAGCTTATATTTTTAAATTAGGTAACGATGGTTTAGAATATGAAGCTATTAAAAAGACCTATGATAACAATCTTGCTTTTGAAAGAGCCTATTTAAATGAAAAAGGAGATCG
>JALZUY010000268.1 GCA_023301395.1 Nonlabens sp. | reverse complement strand
TGGGAAAAAAGAAAGCAATTATTCTTATTAATGCAAAGGCTCACATAGGTTTTGATTTGACTAAAATTACCATGGATAGTGATCCAAAGACTAAAACTATAAAACTCACTAATTTCCCGCAACCACAGGTATTAAGTATAGATACAGACTTTAATTACTACGATAAAAAAGAAGGCTGGGCAAACTCATTTACAAGTGAAGACCTTACTGAGATTTCACGTAATGCTAAACAGCACATCATTGATAAAATTCCAGAAAGTGGTTTAATGCAGCAAGCCAGTCAAGAGGCATTACAAACTATACAGATGATGGAAGTACTCGCGGCAACCATAGGTTGGAAACTCGATTATTCTTCTCTAGTTCTTAAAGAAGCACCTGCTCAAAAGAAAATTGAGGCGTAATGCACATAGACGAATTAAGAGACTATTGCTTATCTAAAAAAGCAGTTACTGAAGAGTTTCCCTTTGATGAGGTAACGCTTGTATTTAAAGTAATGGGTAAAATGTTTTGTTTCACTGGACTAGATCGATGGGAACGTGGAACACCTAGCGTGAATTTAAAATGTGATCCAGAGCAAGCAATGGAATTAAGAGAAGCATATGATGGTACTGTAATAGGCGGTTACCATAGTAATAAAAAACACTGGAATACTATTTTCACGGATAGATCTATGGACACGCCAGAACTTAAAAAATGGATAGACCATAGCTATGATTTAGTTGTAAAAAAATTAACAAGAACTCAAAAAGAAGACCTTAAAAACTTATAATTGAAAGATACTTTACATTCATTCTATACAGAGCGCACGCAGCGCTTTAAGCATAACAGAGATTCTATTAAGGGTCAACTACGTATATCAAGTACTATTAGATTACTGCTTTTTGTAGCTGGAGCTGTTGGGATTTATTTCTTATGGTCTCAGTGGCAGGTTGCTGCCGTAATCGCAATAGCTACCTTTGTAGGATTCTTATTCTTAGTTTCCAGACACGAGAATTTGCGCAGGAAAAGAGATTTTCAACAAGCCTTACTAGACCGAAATGAGTTAGAGTTAAAAATGTTGAGTAGAGATTTTTATGATCGACCGCATGGGTCAGGATTTTTAAAGGATGATCATGAATACAGTAGAGATATTGATTTATTTGGTGCTGGATCTTTCTTTCAGTATGTGAATCGTAGTGTTACCAAAGATGGAATTGTGACGCTCGCAGATCAATTCTTATCAAACGATTTCACGGGAATTATTCAAAAACAAGGGGCTATTAAAGAGCTTTCTCAAAAAGTAGAGTTCAGGCACAATTATGGCGCGACTGCGACTTTACTCAATAATGAAAAGAATCCTAAAACCATGCTGGCATGGATAAAGAATTATGAAGCATTTGTGCCTCAGGTATTCTCATGGTTACCATGGGTATGGATCGGTTTATCGATCCTTTTAGGAGTTGCTTATTTTAATGATTTTGTCAATGGATATGTTTTTGCCGCATCATTTTTTGGAGGTTTAGCGGTTACAGGTAAATATGTAAAACGCATTACTTCTTTTAGTGCAAATATTTCTACACTGGAATTGTTTTTTCAGCAATATAGCCAGTTGATTCGAGCTATTGAGAATGAAAATTTTGAAAGTGATTTATTGAAAGAGTTCAAATCTAGAATTACGGTAGGTGATGCGCCAGCATCGACTAGATTTCAAGAATTAGCAGCTGCAATAGGTAGATTAGATCAACGTAATAATATGTTGTTTGGAGTACTGGCAAACGGTTTTGGACTATGGGATTTAAAACAAGTTTATACGATTGAAAAATGGTTAAAGCAAAATGCAGATCATATTGAAAATTGGCTAGAAGCTGTAGCGCAAATAGATGCTATGAATTCACTAGGAAATTTTGCTTATAATCATCAAGATTATGTGTACCCAACGATTGAAAATGGTGATTTTAAAATGAAAGTGAAAGATGCAAAACATCCATTACTAGATCCTGCAAAAGCGATAGGAAACGACATCAACATTTCTAGTGGTGAATTCTTCATTATTACTGGAGCAAATATGGCTGGAAAAAGCACCTTTTTAAGAACTGTTTCTATGAAGATTGTAATGGCAAATGCTGGGTTGCCAGTATGCGCACAATCCATGACTTACAGTCCTATTAAGTTAATCACTAGTATGAGAACTAGCGATTCACTGACTGATGATGAGAGTTATTTCTTTAGCGAGTTAAAACGTCTTAAATACATAGTAGATAAGATAGAGACGGAACGTTACTTTATCGTATTAGATGAAATATTAAAGGGAACTAATAGCCAGGATAAAGCAAATGGTTCTAGAAAACTCATCGAGAAACTTTCTAGAAAACACGCCACAGGAATCATCGCTACACATGATTTAAGCCTTACTGAGGTGGCAAATGAATACGAAAGCATCTCAAACTACTTCTTTGATGCAGACATCACAAATGATGAACTCACCTTTGATTACACATTCAAAGATGGAATAGCTACTAATATGAATGCGAGTTTTCTATTAAGGAAAATGGGAATAGTAGATGATTAGAGAATTTGAACTTGAATTTGAATCGAATTTTTTCAGTTAACAGTTAACCTAATATCCCTTTCTGTTTTTTATAAAACGCATCGGCTTGTTCTTTCATGAGTTCTCTTGCCATTTTTTTCTTGTAGGCATAGAGAGCTTCTTCTTCGGCAATATCGGCATAGACGCGGTTGTTGAGTGTTTTGTCGGTTTGTATTAGGATTTCTTGTTGTTGTTTTTGTTGGATTACCCATGATTTTACAAGGTCTTCACGCTCTGCTAGTTTAAAGTCGTACTCACCACGCGGTGCGAGTAATTTGGCTATAATAGGTGATGTTTCTACGGCTAGAAATAGCAAGAATATAAAGAATGATGTGAGAAATGGTAGCTTGTTTAACGCCTCTATCCGCGCCATTAATCCGTCAAAGTTATCTATTATGGGTTGGGTAGCAGCAAGCATCGTAGATTCTGTTTCTTGAAGCGTTGCCATTTGCAATTCTATGGCTGCGATTTTATCGGCATTCGCGGCTTTTAAGGCATTGAGGTCAGCTAGTGCGGCGTCGTGTTTTTCACGTTTTTCTTTATAGACTGGACCTTTTCCTAACTTATTGGTTCCTGAGGTTCCTTCGGCCTCAGTGATGTAGGTGTTGTAGAGTGCGTTTACTTCTTCCTCTTTGGTAGTTATTTCTGTTTTTAAGTCTTGTATCGCTTTCGCGAAAGCGGTTTCCTCAACCACATACAATTGTGCTACTTGTTCCTGATTCTCCAGTGTAAGCTGGTTTTTTTCTTCTAATAGAACCTGGTCAATTTCCTTCTCAAAAATCTTTAATTCGAGTGGTTTGGAAATTACAACAGCAATGATAATCGCTAGAACAATACGAGGCGCAGCTTGCCAGATTTCATTCATTTTTTTATCACTCTTTTTGAGTGTAGAAACGATGTAACGATCCAGATTAAATATCAATAAACCCCAAACAAAGCCAAAAGCTGTCGCAATCAAATAACTATCAAAAACAGTGTACAGCGCATAACTGGCCGCAAAAAACGCCATAAGAGCCGTAAAGAAAACCGTAGCGCCTATACCGGCATACTTAGTGCGCTCACCAGCACTACAATTATCGAGTATGTCAGTATCTGCACCGCTGCAGGTGATGAAAAAGGATTGCATATGGATGGATTTAGGTTCTATCTAATAACGCAATAATTTTCAGATTGTTACGAGCGGTGGTGATTTTATAAAGTCATTTGTGTTTTCAAGCTTTTCTGACACTAATTTGAAACGCTAAGTTTAATCAATACTCGCCTTTTCTAGGGCGACGAATTTTTTAATGTAACTTTTAGAAATATTTTTTAAACACTTGATAATTTGAGTTGGTTTTAGCCCAAGAGTGTGGTCCTAGTGTAATAGTTATGTGATCCTTCTTTTGTTCAAGGTAAACAAACATATCTGTTGCATCAAATTGTAAAGCTTCCTCATAATTTTTTGTATATCCACCTTTATAATGTAAGGCTACCTTGTTGTTTTTAAATGATTCTATTATTTTACTGTTTCTTAGAATTTCTTTTGTTTTTTCTTTACCATTCCACCAGACCGGTCTAAAACCAATTTTAAGCTGTTGAATTTTTTCTTGAGAGAGCATTTGATTATTTTGGTTATAAACTCTAATATCATTAAGATCTTTTGAATTGTAGGTGTAATTTTCACCTTCTAACATGATTTCTCCTTCTTGAACATTTGCGTCAATTGTAAATATGTTTCGATGAGAACCTTTGATAGATGTATATGTGATTTGCTTATTTGTTTCAACCATGGATTTGTTTAAATTTTCATTTCCAGAAGAATTCAATGATGCTTCAGATTTAAGTATGGCAGTTGGTGAAACTGATTGTAATTCCTTTGATTTTCCCTTTAAATTAAAATCAGTTTCAAACCCTTTAATCCATTTTTCGTTACTTCCGGAAGTTCGAAATACATTTTTGTTTTGTTCAGTTTCTTTAATTTTTATAGAATTGATTCCATTTGCGTCAGGACTTATTTCAACGCCATGTTGTCCGTTTTTTTCAATGATATTTATAGCTGCATCTGCTGAGATTTGATTTTTCCCTAGATAATAGTTAAGTTCATCTTTATGTGTTTTAATATAATTGATAGCGCCATTTGAAACAGGAAGCTCTTCTACTTCTATAACCTCTTCAATAACGGCTATCACTTCATATCCTTGACTTTCAAGATCTTGTTTATTACCATATCTGTCAAAAATTAAAGTTTTATCACCTTCAATAACATAATAATGGATTTTACCATTAATCGTTACATAGCCACTTTCTTTGCTGCCGTCTACTATGATTTTTTTATGATTTACCTCTTCTATCTCTATAATTTCTTCTACTTCTATAAATTGGGTCTCTTCTTTACCACAACTTATAATAAGTAATGCAAGAACAGGAATAAGAGCAAGGCTTCTTAAAAGCAGGCTGGTGTGTGATGTTTGAATTTTCATAATGTGAAATCTTTTTTTAATGATGGGAAAAGTAAATGTGTTTGCCATGGCCTGTTGGTAACTAGTCGTGGCATGATCTAATAATATTTGTTGGTACTCTGTAGTAGAAACGCCTTGATTTATAACAGATTGATCTGCAAGAAACTCATGATTTAATTTCATTGAATACCTGATGATGTATAACAATGGATTGAACCACAGTAACATTATAAGCAGTTCAATAAACAATATGTCTAAAGAGTGTTTCTGATCTAAATGCGCTTTTTCATGTTCTAAAACTACCGAAGGAATCTTTTTAGATTCATGGTCTTTCTTAGCAATAAAAATACGTTTGAGAAATGAATGAGGTATGGTAATCTGATTGCGTAAAATGAGTTGGTAGGCTTTGTAAGAACTGACCTCATCTTCTTGTTGGATTCTAAAAGAGTTCAAATTCTTAATAAAACGCCATAGCATAATTCCAAAACCTACTGCATAAACGCCTAGCATTACATAAAACCAATTCACTTCAAAGGCAGGTTTTTCTATAACCGTTTCTAAGGTATTCAAATCATAATCCATAAATGTAGTTTCTTCTATAGGAATTACAATCGTCTCTACCACAATGAAAGGAATAAGAACCGATATGATAAGTGCACCTATCAAATAGAATCTTTTAAATCCATGCCATGAAGTGTTTTCAAGTAGTAATTTATAAGCTAACCACATTATAAATAAACAAACAGAAGAGTTGATTAAGAAATGTTCCATAACTACACATCTTTAATTTGTTGATCTATAATTTTTCTCAGTTCTTCCAATTCTTTTTTACTTAAATCTGTTTCTTTAGTAAAGAAAGAGGCAAATTGTGAAGCGCTATCGTTAAAAAAGTTTTTAATCAACCCATTTACATGCTTTGAGAAGTAATCACTTTTTTTAACAAGTGGCTTATACTGACGACTTTTACCGAACAGTTCATAACCTACAAAACCTTTATCTGTCATACGTTTTAACAGTGTAGCAATAGTAGTAGTAGCAGGCTTGGGGTCAGGATATTCTTCTAATAAGTCTTTCATAAAAGCTTTTTCTAGCTTCCATAAATGACTCATAAGATCTTCTTCAGTTTTTGATAATTTCATTTCTACGTTTTTAGAACTAACTCTACAAATGTAGAACAATATTTTAATTCTACAAGTGTAGA
>JALZUY010000267.1 GCA_023301395.1 Nonlabens sp. | reverse complement strand
TAACATCCAACGCTGGTAGTGCAGATTTTCAAACTAAATCAGTAGATGGAAAGCCATTATATCAAGAGGTTCTTAAAACAGCATCACAATACAAAAACAGTGACCGATTAATGTATGTAGTAGGCGCCACAAAAGCAGAATATTTAAGTGATATAAGAGCGATTGTACCTCATGCTTTCCTACTCGTTCCTGGTGTAGGCGCACAAGGTGGTTCTTTAAGCGAAGTTGTCAAATACGGTAAAAATGACCAAATAGGTTTATTAGTAAACTCATCTCGAGGAATTATTTACGCATCCCAAGGAACCGATTTTGCTGATGCTGCAAGAGCTAAAGCTAAAGAATTGCAGCAGGAAATGGCTGGATTGTTGTAGAGTAAATCTTCAGCTGTCATTCTGAATTTATCTCAGAATCTGATGATGATGAAACCTTAAGAATATAGTAGGTAATTAACTGACGTCTCTAAATATGGAGACGCTGAAATAAATTCAGCGTGACAGCTTGAAAAAATTAAATTTTAAACCCTAAAACTTCTCCTTGTGATACAATTTCCCTTCACGAGTATAAGCACGCCAGGTTCCTGTTTTCTCTCCTTTTTTAAACCTACCAGAGATTTTTAATTCGCCATTTAAATAGTACAACTTGTAACGGCCATGTGGGATACCATCTTTGAGATAGACCTTCATTTCGGTCTTACCAGTATGAAACTTAGTCTCATAATTATTTGCAGTGAAGTCACTTGGAAATATCTCGGGAATATTAAAGATAGTTTTCTTACTGATTTCTTCTTTCTTAATATCAAGTACTGAAAATGGAATACCTTCAGTTTTCTTCTCTAATCGTAAAGCTTCGGCATCATAGTCAGCATCGTAGTGAATGACTGCTTTAGTTTTAAAGTGGTTACCGTCAGCTTTTAACTCTAGTCCTAGCTGTGTGAATTGCGAGAAGAAGTTTTCGCTATTTTGAAGTTCTTTTTTTGAATCTGAATTTAAGTATGATTGTGAAACATGTGCCATTTTATTAGTATCTACGTATAGAAACACATTACTAGAATTACTAAACTCGTCTATAAACTCTCGATAATACTCGTCTGTAAACAAGGTCTTTTTTGACTCATATGCATCTATGTATAATTTCAAGGTTACTGGTGAATTACTGAACACCACGTACTCATCTATGGTTGTATAATAGGGTTTTTCTATGTTCTCAAATAAAGAACCTAGTATCAACTTGAAAAAGCCTTTTATGTTCAAGTAATGAATATCATAACTCTTGTAATCAACTGTTTGAAATTTTACAGGAGTCGTTTTTTTGATCTGATTTTCAATATATTGTAAACGTTCTCTACTACGGGCTACATCTTTTGTTTTAAAGGCTACAGCAAGTCCATCTTTCTCGTTGAGTTGTGGGAAGTCCGCTTTCGCGAAAGCAATTTCATCATCAATCCAGCTATAAAAATCTTTTTCAAGATCAATATCTATGATGTCCTCTACTCTCCTTTTTCCCGACTCATATTCTTTTACCAAATCTGGTTGATTCTCACCAAGCAAACCATAAAAGGACTCATGTAAACTAGAAAAATCTTCAAAGCCAAAACTCATATACAAAGCCGTTTCCTGAGGCAAAACACTTATCGCGTCTATAGAGCCAGTTCCCGACTCATCGAGCGCTTTTACCAGCGCGTCCATAACTTCATTACCGCTAGAATAACCCGTTGCAGTAAGCAATCGATCGTCATCTTCTTCTATATAAAAGCCCGAATAATTGAAATTTTCTTCCAATGTTTGTATAATTGGACTCGTCTCGTTTGAGAAAACCTTATAATAGTCTGTGAGCAATTTATGGTTCAAATAAACTCTAAAAAGTCCATTTTTCTTCAATTCTTTTTGAATCTCAAGAAATTGTAAATCACGCCCTATTTGCGGATTTTGATATTCATTAATCGATTTCTCAACTAGCGTATGTGTGTAAGAAGCCACCATTTGATTTTTTATAAAAGCTATAGAAAGCGTTTCATAAGTATCCTTATCTGTCACCTCAGTGATTTCAGTTTCGTTATACAGTCGTTTGGTGACTTTAAAATCCTCGTTTAGGAGTTGGTTGATATTATTTTTCACCATTCCTAAACGGGACAATTTATCCATATCTACCACATACAGGAAAGCATAATCATCTCGCTTAATCATATGAGCAGAGAGCAACACGTCTCTCTCACCAATCATATTAAAAACACCAGCCTTTTGCTGGAATAAAGAATCGAGTGCATTGACTTTGGCAGACATTTCATGAATCGCATCATTGGTCTGTAAATGATCCCATAGCGCGCTTTTAGAAAGTGTCTCCATATTCTCCAGTGGCTCGTCAAATTCCATGATAAATATCGCATCACTAGGAATTAAATACACTGAGTTGATTTTATCTTCTTCTAGCGCAAAAAAGGTTACGGCCTTGTAGCTTAGAAAAGCTATCAAAGCGATGATGATTATATAAATTATTTTTTTTCTATTCATTTAAAATATGAGATAATTGCTCTAGCGCGACTGGATTACCAGACATATTATTGTGTCCTTGATTCTCTAGTTTATAAAATGGGATATTAAACTCTTTACTTAACATTTCTGATGATTCTACGGGAATAACCGTATCATCTACTCCATGAAAGATATAGACTGGTACGTTTACATTCTTTAAATACTCGTTAGTCGCGAGATCATATCTTAATATAAATGTAGGTATTACTGGATAGTTGCGTTGCATCATATCCTTCATGCTGTAATAGGGTGAATGAAGTACAAGTGCTTTAGGATTGTTTTGTGATGTAAGATAAGTTGCTGGACCAGTACCAATGGAATATCCTATGACCACAATTTGATCTTCATTGTATGATTTTTTTATGTGATCATATGCCAGCTGTACATCATTATAAAATTCTTCTTGATTTTCAATCTGATCAGAGCTTTTTCCATATCCTTGATAATCTATCATAAAAACGTCATATCCTAATGGTAAGAAGTTTTCTGACACGTTACCTACAGACTTTAAGCTACCTCCATTACCGTGGAGATAAAAAATTACTCCTTTAGAGTTTTCTTGACTAAACAAGAGCGTATTTATAGTATCTCCTTTTGAGGTTATTATGTCCTTTTCAACAAACTCGTTTGCAAATTGAAATTGATAATTTTGTTCTAGTTTTTCTGGGAAAAACAGCAAACTTTCTTGATAAAAGAATAGCCAACCACAAATTACAACATAGCCTACAATAAGTAAAACAATTATTCTTTTGATAAATCTCATAATATTTTCAATTATTCATCTCCAGTTTTGTGATTCAATCGCTCCACAAATTTCTCTACATTGAAATTAATATCATCTTCTCCTATTTGATCAAATGGATTTTCCAGGTGCTCTTGAATATTCTCTAAACTTACGAGAATCATTGTCAACAATATAGGGATTACAAATTCAAGTCCCCAGGACATTTCCTCTGCTTTAAACGCAAAATAAGGACCATAAAGTATAGGAAGAACTTTGATGAATAAGGAACTGAATGCTCTCAGTGTCCTAGGAGTTCTATATTGATAAATATGTTTTATAGATTCAAAAGAGATCATCATCTTTTGCAGGTATTGATTAGTCCTAGAACATTCTCCAGATGACAATCCTTCATTACGTAATTCATGTTTTATATAAAGAGAGAAGTCTGAAAAGCTGTCATAAACGCGTTTTTCATTTTCTACTAGTTGTTCTTTGGGACTGGTAAACATGATTCTAAAATTATTGAAGAAATCAAAAATAATGTTATTCATCTTGGTAACATTCTCTGGCTTAGGAGCCTCCAACCAGTCTCTAGAAACAAAATATATGGCACGCAAATATCCTTTAATCGCAGCATATTCTCTTAATGCAGCTTCTCTACGTTTATAAGCTCCACCTATGGAGAAGACAATTGGGAAAATAATTGAAGTAGCAACTAGCGTTAAAGGAAACTCTGCCTCATACTTGAAATGAATACAAACCGCCGTAGAAATTACAGCTAGAGATGAAATGATTAAGGTTTGAAGGTTTACGATTAGAAAAAATCTGTTGAAATAATTTTTCATTCAATGACAGTTAATTGATGCATACTAGATTTACAATAATATGACTTATGAATTTGAGTATTACACTTTAATTCAAATAAAAACTCCCAGATCCACATAGATTTGAGAGTTTGATTTTAAGTTTATAATCTAGCGACCTACGTCTGTATAATTCCTAGATTAAAATCTTTAGTAATAGGTGCATGATCTGCAGCTTCTATTCCCATAGAAATCCATTTACGAGTATCTCGCGGATCTATAACACCATCAGTCCATATACGTGATGCGGCATAGTATGGAGATACTTGCTCATCATAGCGGTCTTTAGTTTTTGCAAAGAGAGCTTTCTCTTCTTCCTCGCTTAGTTTCTTACCAGACTTTTCTAAAGAAGCTTTTTCTATTTGCATCAGTACTTTTGCAGCACTATTACCACTCATTACAGCAAGTTCAGCACTAGGCCACGCAGCGATCAATCTTGGGTCATACGCTTTTCCACACATCGCATAGTTTCCAGCACCATAGCTGTTTCCTATTACGATAGTAAATTTAGGTACTACTGAGTTTGAAACAGCACTTACCATCTTTGCTCCATCTTTAATAATTCCACCATGCTCAGACTTAGAACCTACCATAAAACCGGTAACGTCTTGTAAAAAAACTAGTGGTATTTTTTTCTGATTACAGTTTGCAATGAAACGTGTAGACTTGTCAGCACTATCACTATATATTACTCCACCGAACTGCATCTCGCCTTTCTTAGTCTTTACAATCTTACGCTGGTTTGCCACTATACCTACTGCCCATCCATCTATGCGAGCATAACCATTAATAATAGTCTGACCGTAGCCGTCTTTATAAGGCTCAAAAGTATCTGCATCCACAACTCTATTAATGATTTCCATCATGTCATATTGTGCATTACGTTCTTTAGGCAATACTCCAAATAATTCCTCGGGATCAAGAGCTGGTTTTGCAGCTTCTACTCTATTGAATCCAGCACGGTCATAATCACCTATTTTGTCAATAATGCTCTTTATTTTATCAAGTGCATCCTTATCATCTTTGGCTTTATAATCTGTAACACCACTGATCTCGCAATGTGTAGTTGCTCCACCTAGCGTTTCATTATCTATACTTTCTCCTATAGCAGCCTTAACTAAATAAGAACCAGCAAGGAAAATACTACCTGTTTTATCAACTATTAAAGCCTCATCACTCATAATAGGCAAGTAAGCACCACCAGCCACACAACTTCCCATAACGGCAGCGATTTGGGTAATTCCCATACTACTCATTACAGCGTTATTTCTAAATATGCGACCAAAGTGTTCTTTATCTGGAAAAATCTCATCCTGCATAGGTAAATACACACCAGCACTATCTACTAAGTAAATGATAGGCAATCTATTTTCCATCGCGATTTCTTGCGCTCTCAAGTTCTTCTTTCCAGTGATAGGAAACCAGGCGCCAGCTTTTACGGTAGCATCATTTGCTACTACCATTACTTGTCTACCTTTTACATATCCTATTTTAATAACCACTCCACCACTAGGACAACCGCCATGTTCTTTATACATTCCATCACCAGCAAATGCCGCAATCTCAATACAATCATCTGGATTATCTACCAGGTAATCAATACGTTCACGCGCAGTCATTTTACCTTTAGCATGCAGTTTTTCAATACGTTTCTTTCCTCCTCCTAAGTGGACCTCACCTAGCCTGCGTTTTAAATCTGAAAGGAGTAATTTATTGTGATCTTCGTTTTTATTGAAGTTGATATCCATGTAAAAAGTCTTTGTCCAAAAATAGCGATTTAAGGTGTTAGAAAAATGTGAAATATCATGCTTTCGCGAAAGCAAGTCCACAAAATAGATCTAACCCATAAAGTATGATTGTAATAAAACTTAGAAACCGAAGATTTTGCATCTCAAAATATTCATGACCAATGTCTTTCATAAAATCAAAAACAATAAAACTAAAATTTTTTTACACCTTATTTAATTACGGCTCTTACTTGATTTTATAATCATCACATAAATTTCATTAGGGATAAAAAATATTTTTGTGAAATCATTTGTATATACTTGTTATCATTAAATTGCCGAGAAGTACTCGTAAATATTAAATTTAAAAACTCTATTTTGAAAAAA